>NZ_JBNQTI010000017.1:0-74360 GCF_050325825.1 Kitasatospora sp. LaBMicrA B282 | reverse complement strand
CGGCGGCCCGGGGCGCCGGCGGCGAGGGGACCGGCGCGGCCGCACCGCCGCCCGGCCCGGCCGGGGGCGTGATCGGCAGGCCGAGCGCGTCGTACCCCTGCTCGGCGTACTCCCGCCCGGCACCGGCCGCCGCCGGGCGGCCGAGGTCCGGCAGACCGGCCTGCGGCGGCAGCACGCTGCCCTGGGCCTGGCTGATGCTGCGCACGGCCCCCAGCAGCTGCTCCTCGGAGACCGGGACCACCTGGGAGGGGATGCAGCGCGCGTGGGCGAAGGCGAGTACCGCCGTCTCCTCACCGACGAAGAGCACGGTGCTGGTCGGCTCGTGCAGCGGGTTGCCCGAGTTCCGGCAGGCGGTGCAGTCGTAGGTGTCGGGGGCGTGGACCCCGCCGAGCAGACGATCGGCCTCGTCGTCGCCGATCTCGGCGCGGACCTCGTCGCTGACATCGAGCATGAGCGGCAACAGGACTCCTCGTTTTCGTTGGCTGGTCGCCGGAGCGGGCCGCGAGCGGCGCTCGTGGTCCCGCATCGGCCGAAGCCGGTCTCCTGGGCCGGGCGGCGCGGTGGCCGCTGCGGCGCGGCACGGGCGCACCCGGCCGCCATAACCAACGGCGCCCTGTGGTCGGAGTCACGGGTTGGGGCTTGGAGTGTCGCTTTTTTCCGTTCGGGCGACTGCGGATGGTGCCGAACCGGTCACATTCTGTCGACGATGTGCTCAGGCTCACAGTCCCGAAGATGTGACCGGGGCCACATGAAGAAAAGGTTTGAGATGTGCAAATGCCTCAAATCGGACATTTGATCATTCAACCGCTTGATCGTTACCCCGGGTAACACTTCGCTGACCTGGGACGTTTCCGGGCGGATCTTGAACTGGTTGATTCCGGACACCGGCGCCACCTAGCTTTCATCCCCGGTGCAACGAGCACCACCCGGGTTCACCCCCAGCGCACCCCACCGGGTGCCCGCCGTCCGACGAGTCCAACAGTCGGCGGCGGCGGGAGTGGCCGCGGCGGCGCGGTACGTCGGACACGTACTCGGCCGCCCGAGGACGAGGCACGGTGTCGGGCCCTTCACGGGTCTGGTTCCGCATGCCCGCCCGGGGCTGTCGAGAGGGATTCCATGACTTTCCGTAACGAGAACGCCGCTGCCACCACCACCGCCACCAAGCGCAACCGCGCTCGGCTGGCCATCCTGGGTGCTGCCGCCGTTGCGGTCGTCCCGGTGGCGGGCCTCGTCACGGCCACCACGGCCTCCGCCGCTTCGGTCTCCACCTGGGACGCGGTCGCCCAGTGCGAGAGCACCGGCAACTGGAGCATCAACACCGGAAACGGTTTCTACGGCGGTCTGCAGTTCACCTCCTCGACCTGGGCCGCGTACGGCGGCACCCAGTACGCCTCGCAGGCCAACCTGGCCACCAAGGCGCAGCAGATCGCCGTCGCCGAGAAGGTGCTGGCCGACCAGGGCCCCGGCGCCTGGCCCGTCTGCTCGGTCAAGGCCGGCCTGACCGCCGGTGGCGCCCCCGCCTCCGTCGACACCTCCGCCCCGGCCGCCCAGACCCCGGCCCCGGCCAAGCCGGCCAAGCCCGCGCAGCCGCAGGCCCCGGCCCAGCAGCAGGCCCCGGCCAAGCCGGCCAAGCCCGCGAAGCCCGCCCCGCAGCAGTGGAACGGCACCAAGGCGGCCGACAAGCCCGCCGACAAGCCGGCCACCAAGGGCAACCAGGCCCCGACCGGTGCCACCTACACCGTCAAGAGCGGTGACACCCTGAGCGAGATCGCCGCCGCTCACGGCACCGACTGGCAGGCCCTGTACCAGAAGAACGTCCAGGTCATCGGCGGCGACGCCAACCTGATCCTGCCCGGCCAGGTGCTCTCCTTCTGAGGCTGAGTCCGCCGAGGCCGATGCGCTGACGCTGCGAAGCGCGGTACCGGACCTGGTGACTGACCGTCGTCCCCTGACCGGGGGCGGCGGTCGGTTGCGTTGGGGCGGAGACGTCGCGTTGGGGTGAAGAGGTCGCGTTGTGGCGGGCGCCGGTTGCGTCGGAGCGGGGCGGTGGTGTTGGGGTGCGGGCGGTCGCGTCGGGGTGGTGCGGCTCTGATGGCGTAGTGGGGGCGGGATCGGCTCGCCGGTGGTGGCCCTGCTCGGCGAGAGTCGGAGGATGCGTGACAGCAAGCCCCGAATAGGTGTCAAGCCCCGTACGGTCATCGGGCTCGGGCCCCGACTGGCCGTTCTGCTCTGCGGCGCAGCCCTCGCCCTGTCGGGTGCGCCGGCCCCCGACCCGGACGCCGGTCCGGCGCCCGGCCCCGGCCCCGGGTCCGGTGCGGCGGCGTCGGGGCCGGGGTCCGGGTCGGCGGGGTCCGGTCCCGGGTCGGGTTCGGGGGCGTCCGGCTCCGGCTCCGGGTCGGGTTCGGGGGCGTCCGGCTCCGGTCCGGCCCCGGTCTCCGACGCGGTCTGGGACCAGGTCGCGGACTGCGAGAGCGACGGCGACTGGGCCGCCGACACCGGCAACGGCTACTACGGCGGCCTACAGATCTGGCCGCCCACCTGGCGCGACGCCGGCGGCCTGCAGTACGCGCGGCGGCCGGACCTGGCGAGCCGGCGGCAGCAGATCACCGTGGCTCAGGAGATCCTGCGTCAGCAGGGCTGGCAGGCCTGGTCCGGGTGCGCACGGGACCTGGGGCTGCTGCCCTGAGGGGGCTCGTGCGGCGCGGGTGAGGTCTCCGGCGGCCGGCGATGTCGGCGGGCGATGTCGGCGGGCGATGTCGGTCAGCGATGTCGGTCGGTGGTGCGAAGCTGGTGGACCCGGACGGTGCGACGCCGACGACGGAGATGGGGACCTCATGGGTGCTGCCGTGGACATCGTGGTGGTGGGCAGCGTGAACCTCGATCAGGTGATCGAGGTGGCCGCGCTGCCGGCACCCGGCGAGACCGTGCGGGGCGGCCCGGTCATCCGCCTCGGTGGCGGCAAGGGGGCCAACCAGGCCGTCGCCGCGGCCCGGCTGGGTCGCTCGGTGGCCCTGGTCGGTGCCGTCGGGACGGATGCCGACAGCGCCGAGCTGCGCCGCGAGCTGGCCGCCGAGGGCATCGACGTCGGCCACCTCGCCGCGCTGCCCGGCCCGCCCGGGCACGCCGTGGTGCTGGTCGACCGGCAGGCCGAGAACTGCGTGGTGGTCTCGCCCGGCGCCAACGCCGGGCTGACGCCCGCGGCCGTGGCGGCCGCCGCGGACCTGGTGGCCGGCGCTGCGGTCGTGGTCGCGCAGCTGGAGGTCCCGGTGGCTGCGGTGCTGGCCGCTGCCCGGCTGGCGCGGGGGACCTTCGTGCTCAACCCGGCGCCCGCGCCGGTGGGGGACGCGGCGGACGGCCTGCCCGCCGAGCTGTGGTCGTTGGTCGACGTCCTGGTGCCCAACCGGACCGAGCTGGCCCGGCTCTGCGGCGTCCCCGACGAGGAGCTGCGCGATCCCGCCCGGGTGGCGCAGCTGGCCGCCGGGCTGCCCTGTCCCCGGGTGGTGGTGACCCTCGGTGCGGACGGCGCCGTGGTCAGCGAGGAGGGTCGGACCGAGCTGATCGCCGCCCCGGAGGTCGCCGCCGTGGACACCACCGGGGCCGGCGACACCTTCTGCGGCGCGCTGGCGGTGGCCCTCGCGGACGGCCTGCCGACGGTCGCGGCGGCGCGGTTCGCGGTGCGGGCCGCAGCGGCCAGCGTCACCCGGACCGGGGCGCGGACGGCGATGCCGAGCCGGGCGCAGCTGGCGGAGGATGGGTCTGCGGCGGTGTGACCGATCGCGGTGGTGTGACCGATCGGGGAGGTACGGGGTGAGCGTCAGTGGCCGGTGAGTCATTCGGGCCGGAGTTGTTCGGTCGGGAGCGGGTCGAGCCGGTCCCCGGTGCGGTGCTGCTGCCGGACTGGCTGACGCCGGCCGAGCAGCGCGAGCTGGTGGTCGCCTGCCGGGAGTGGGCGCGCCCGCCGGCCGGGCTGCGGACCGTCCGGCTCCCCGGCGGCGCGGAGATGTCGGTGCGCCAGCTCTGCCTGGGCTGGCACTGGGGCGCGGTCGCCCGCTGCCCGAACTGCGGGGTGGCCCGCAAGGAGGCCGCGGGGTGCGCGCAGCACTGGTTCCCGTACGCGTACACCCGTCATGTGCACGACGGCGACGGTGCGCCGGTGAAGCCGTTCCCCGACCTCCTGGGCTCGCTCGCCCGGCGGGCCCTGGCGGCGGCGTACGGCGGCGAGGACGGCGAGGAGGGTGAGGCGGGTGAGGCGGGCGGTGGGCGCGAGCATGACATAGCCGGCGTCGAGCACGACGAGCACTACGCACCGGACGTCGCCCTGGTCAACCACTACGACGACGCCGCGCGGATGGGCCTGCACCAGGACCGTGAGGAACGGGTGGCCGCCCCCGTGGTCTCGCTCTCACTCGGCGACTCCTGCGTCTTCCGGTTCGGCAACACCGAGACCCGGACCCGTCCGTGGACCGACCTCGAACTGCGCAGCGGTGACCTGTTCGTCTTCGGCGGTCCGGCGCGCTACGCCTACCACGGCGTGCTGCGCACCCTGCCGGGCAGCGCCGACCCCGAACTGCGGCTCGGCGAGCCCGGGCCGCCACTGCGCGGACGGCTCAACATCACGGTGCGGCAGACCGGTCTCGGCGGCGCGGACCCACGGGTCTCGGTGGCGCGGACCGGCCTCCGGAGCGGCCCCGGGAATTCCCTGGCGGTCGGCGACCTTCCTGGTAGACAGCAGCGGTAAGCCGCCGGCTCCTCCGGCGTGCCCGTTGGGAGAGGACGCACACCATGGGAACGCCCGTCGATCAGCTAGTCGACCTGCTCGATCTGGAGCAGATCGAGCTCAACATCTTCCGCGGCCGCAGCCCCGAGGAGTCGCTGCAGCGCACCTTCGGCGGCCAGGTGGCGGGTCAGGCGCTGGTGGCGGCCGGTCGGACCGTCGCCGACGACCGTCCGGTGCACTCGCTGCACGCCTACTTCCTGCGTCCCGGCGTCCCCGGCGTCCCGATCGTCTACCAGGTCGAGCGGACCCGGGACGGACGTTCGTTCACCACCCGCCGCGTCCTCGCCATCCAGGGCGGCCGGACGATCTTCGCGCTGACCGCCGACTTCCACCTGTCCGAGCCCGGCGGCATCGAACACCAGGACCCGATGCCCGAGGTCCCGGACCCCGAGGACCTGCCCAGCGCGCTGGACGAGGTCGGCAGCCGCCTCGGCGAGCTGCCGCCGTTCATCAGCCGTCGCCAGCCGTTCGACATCCGCTACGTCGAGCGGCTGCGGTGGACCCAGCAGGAGCTGGCCGGTGTGCAGCCGCGCAGCGGTGTCTGGCTGCGGACCAACGGCGCGCTGCCCGACGACCCGCTGATCCACGTCTGCGCCCTGACCTACGCCAGCGACATGACCCTGCTCGACTCGGTCCGCGCCCCTGTGGAGCCGCTCTGGGGCCAGCGGAACTTCGACATGGCCTCGCTCGACCACGCGATGTGGTTCCACCGCCCGTTCCGGGCCGACGACTGGCTGCTCTACCAGCAGGAGTCGCCGATCGCGCACGGCGCCCGCGGCCTGGCCCGCGGCCAGATCTACGACCGCAACGGCCGCCTGGTGGTGTCGGTGGTGCAGGAGGGCCTCTTCCGCCCGCTGCGCGACAGCTGACCGGCCGGACGCCGACCGCCCCGAGAGTAGCGATCAGAAAGTCAGACAAGGGAGTGCCATGACCACCGACGCCGAGGAGTGGCAGCGCTGGACCGAGGCCCGCACGGCCTCCGTGAGCGCACCGCACGGCATGCTCGCGCTCGTCGGAACCCACTGGCTGGACAAGGAGCCGGTCGAGATCCCCGGCGTCCCCGGCCGCTGGTCCGCCACCCCCGACGGGGTCGGCGTCACCGCGGCCGCCGGCGACGGGCTGCGCAGCACGGCGGCGGCCGGCGGGGTGGTGGAGGGCGAGCTGCTGCTGCGCCCCGACACCCATCCCGAAGCCGACACCGCGCACTACGACGACGTGCTGCTGGTCCCGATCGAGCGGGACGGCGAGCTGGCGCTGCGCGTCTTCGACCCCGCCGCCGAGGCCCGCACGCACTTCGCCGGGATCTCGGTCTACCCGTACGCGCCCGAGTGGTCGGTCGCGGCCCGCTTCATCCCGTTCGAGAGCGGGGAGCAGTCGGTCGTCGTGGCGAACGCCGACGGCCGCGAGCGCCCGCTGGACGTCACCGGCCGGATCGCCTTCCAGCTGGCCGGCGAGCCCTACACGCTGACCGTCAGCCGGTCCGGTGACCGGCTGAGCGGCGTGCTCGCCGACGCCGGCAGCGGGCAGGACACGTACCGCTTCCGGTTCGTCACGCTGCCCGCGCCCGACGAGGCGGGCCGCACGGTGCTGGACCTCAACCGCGCCTACCTGCCGCCCTGCGCCTTCGCCGACCACTTCATCTGCCCGTTCCCGCCGCCCGGCAACCGGCTGCCCGTCGCGGTCCGGGCCGGCGAGAAGGCCGTGCTGCGGGGGTAGCGGGCCCGGCTCTCCGGTGGACCCGGTGATGACGGGCGGAGGGGGAGGGGTGACCATAGGTCGCTATGTCGACCAATCATCCCACCTCTTCCGCGGCCGCCCCCGGCGGGCCGGACGCCGACCCGGCCCAACCGGCGTCTCGACAGGCGTCCCGGCCGGCGGCCCAACCGGAGCCTCGATCAGCGGCTCAACCGGCCCCTCACCCAACACCGCCGATACGCGCCGCCGGGGTCCGCCGGATGCTGCGCGGTGCCGTCGCCGACCTCACCCCGCTGCGCACCAGCGCCGACTACCGGCGGATCTGGTTCGGCCAGTCCGTCTCCTCCATAGGCCAGCAGATGACCGCGGTCGCGGTCGCCGTGCAGGTGTACACGCTCACCGGCTCGAGCTTCGCCACCGGAGCGGTGGGCCTCTGCTCGCTCGTTCCCCTGGTCGCCTTCGGCCTGTACGGCGGGGCGATCGCCGACACCGTCGACCGCCGCCGGCTCGGCCTGATCGGCTCCGCCGGCCTGGCCGCCGCCTCCGCCCTGCTGGCCGGCCAGGCGCTGCTCGGGCTGCACCAGGTCGCCGTCCTCTACGCCGCGGTCGCCGTGCAGGGCGCCTTCTTCGCGCTCTCCTCCCCGGCCCGATCCTCGATGATCCCGCGCCTGCTCCCCGCCGAGCAGCTGCCGGCCGCCAACGCCCTGGCCACGGTGAGCATGAACCTGGGCATGACGGTCGGCCCGATGCTGGGTGGCCTGCTGATCGGCCTCTACGGCGCCCAGTCCGCCTACCTGGTCGACACCGTCGCCTTCACCGCGACCCTCTACGCGATGTGGCGCCTGCCCGAGATGCGCCCCGAGCGCACCGGCACCCGCCGCGCCTCCGTCCTGGACGGCCTGCGCTTCCTGCGCGAGCACCCCAACCTGCGCACCAGCTTCCTCGCCGACCTGGCCGCGATGATCTTCGGCCTGCCCCGCTCCCTCTTCCCCGCCCTCGCCGCCGGCTTCTACGGCGGCCACGCCGGCACCGTCGGCCTGCTGGTCGCCGCCCCCGCGGTCGGTGCCCTGATCGGCGCCCTCTTCTCCGGCTGGGTCTCGCGCGTCCACCGCCACGGCCTCGCGGTCCTGACCGCCGTCGCCGCCTGGGGCCTGTCGATCGCCGCCTTCGGCCTCACCTCCGGCCACCTCTGGCTCGGCCTCGCCCTGCTGGCCGTGGCGGGCTGCGCCGACACGGTGAGCATGATCTTCCGCAACACCATGCTCCAGGTCGCCGCCCCCGACGAGATGCGCGGCCGCCTCCAGGGCATCTTCATCGTCGTCGTCGCCGGCGGCCCCCGCCTCGGCGACTTCGAGTCCGGCACCGTCGCCGCCCTCGCCACCCCCTTCACCTCGGTGATCTCCGGCGGCGTGGCCTGCGTCGCCTGCGTCCTCCTCCTCGCCGCCCGCCGCCCGGCCTTCCTCCGCTACGACGGCCGCACCCCGACCCCCTGACCCACCCCCGCCACCCCCACCCCAGCGCCCCGCCGATGACCTGCACGGAAACCTGGCAGCGAGCACCCCGCCCCGTGCTGTATTGTTTTCCACGTCGCCGGGACACCGGGGACAAGGTCAAGAAGCCAGGCCCCCGGGCCGGGCGACAGGACCACGGGACGTGGCGCAGCTTGGTAGCGCACTTGACTGGGGGTCAAGGGGTCGCAGGTTCAAATCCTGTCGTCCCGACTGTGAAGTCGGTTGTGAGAGCCGGTACTTGGGAAACCGAGTGCCGGCTCTTCTTGTTGTCGCGTCAGCTGGTGGTCGCATGGTGGTCGCCGGGCCATATCGGCCATGAAGCTGACGGTTCATTTGTTCGTGTCTGCTGGTGTGCGGGCAGTTGCCGGTGCGGGCGTGGGTTCTGGTGCCAGGGACGCCGGGCCCGGCAGGCGGGTTTGCCGCGTGCGGCGCGGTCGGCATTGTCGAGGATCCAGGCGACGGTGTCTACGGCTGCGCGGGCGGCGAGGAAGGTCAGGTCCGTGTAGATGTTCGCGCTGGTGGACAGGGTGCGGTGACGCAGGGTCTTGGAGACGACGGTCAGTGGGACGCCGGCCGCGGTGGCGAAGCTCGCGGTGAGGTGGCGTAGGTCGTGCAGGGCGATGCGGGGGACGCCGGCCTTGTCGCAGAGCAGGTGGAAGCGGTCGAGGACGCTCTTGGGGTGCAGCGGGCGCCCGTGGCGGTGGAAGACGTAGCCGCCGGCGGGGGTGATCTGGCCGAAGGCCCGTGAGCCCGCTCGGTCTTCGAGGGTGTCGACGGCGCGGTTGGACAGGGCGACCCACGTCTTGCTGCCTTTGGTTTTCGGCGTGGTGAGCAGGAGCTGGTTGTTGTCGATGACGGAGAGGGTGTTGCGGACGAAGAAGACGCGTTCGGGCAGGTGGATGTCGTCCCAGTGCAGGGCGAGGGCTTCGCCTTTGCGGATGCCGGTGCCGATCATGAGTTCGGCGAGGTCGGCGTAGAGGGGGTCGGTGAGGTGGGTGAAGCGCAGGAAACGGGCGGTCTGCTCCTCGGTCCACAGGTGTCTGGGGGCGGAGGCGGGGCGGGGCAGGAGCGGGGGTTTGGCGGGGTTGCGGGCCAGGCGTCCGTCGGTGACGGCGGAGCTGAGGGCGCTGGAGAGGGTGGCCATGATCCGGTGGACGGTGACCTTGCCACGGCCTCGTCGTAGCTGGTCGGTGACGAAGGCGCGAAGGTGCTGGCGGGTGAGGTCGATCAGGGGGATGGTGCCGAGGGCGGGGATGAGGTCCTGTTCGACGTAGGCGCGGTAGCGGGCCATGGTGGTGGGCTTGAGGTTCAGATCCGCCTCGTTCAGCCAGTCCCTGAGGTAGTCGGTGGTGCGCTGCCGGGGGTCGGTGATGACACAGAGGGCCAGGCCTTCGTTGAAGCGCCGCAGCGCGGTGCGGGCGTCGAGTTCGTCGGAGAAGCCGGCGCGGCGGATGGTGTGGCGGTGGCCGTCGATGGGTGGCGTGTCGACGGCGAAGGCCCAGCTGCCGTGGTGGGGGTCGGTGGCGAGGTGTGGGCAGC
This sequence comes from Kitasatospora sp. LaBMicrA B282, assembly GCF_050325825.1. Classification (NCBI taxonomy): domain Bacteria; kingdom Bacillati; phylum Actinomycetota; class Actinomycetes; order Kitasatosporales; family Streptomycetaceae; genus Kitasatospora; species Kitasatospora sp. LaBMicrA B282. The sequence continues at coordinate 64,838 of NZ_JBNQTI010000017.1, read as the reverse complement.
GGGTGCCGAGTTGGTGGCGGTGGTCGTGTCGGCAGCCGCAGCGCCAGTAGACGCGTCCCCGGTCCCCGTTGCCGACAGGGGTTGGTGAGCAGCGCATGGTGATCGCCTCGAAGGATTGCTGCGAGTCGTCCTTGCTTCCAGTCTGCCTCCGCTGTGCGATCACCGTGCGACCACGAGCTCATGGAAAGGGGCTGTGACCTGCGGATATCCCTTGGCCATCGACAAGGGGGATCCGGCCGACCGACAGGCGTCAGCGGCCGGTCCGTTCGCGGGTACGAGTTCGCGGGTACGAGCTGGGTCGCTCACGGCTGCGCTGTTGGTGCCGCGCGCCGCCTGCTGGACGCCGTCGACCTTCACCTCGCCCTCAACGACATCGACCGGGCTGTCCACGTCACCCATGAAGCCCTGACCTGACTGTCGGCCCTCGTCCTCGCCCTGGCGCTGCTGCCGCTGGCGGCCTGCGCCGGTGCCGACAACGGCTCTGGCGACGCGGCCCCGCCCGTCGTGGCCGCACCGCTGCCGGAGAACCTCTTCGGCCCGGGTTGTGCCGCACTGCCCGGCGACGGGCCCGGCAGCCTGGCCGCGATGGGGACCGGGCCGGTACTGGCCGCCATCGACCAGGCCAAGGACCTCACCCAGCTGTCGGCGCTGATCAAGACGGCCAAGGCCAAGGACATGTTCGACTCGATGGACAACGTCACCGTCTTCGCCCCGAACGACGCGGCCTTCGCCAAGCTGACCGATGACCAGAAGAAGGCCCTGACCACCCAGCCGGGCGCCAGCGACCTGGTGCGCAGGCTGATCGTGGCGCGCGACCTGCGCAAGGCCGACTTGCAGGACAAGCAGTACACCTCGCTGCAGGGCGCGGTCCTGGGCGCCACCGGCAGCGGCGAGGACTACCGGATCGGCGGCGCACAGGTGCTCTGCGGCAGCATCAAGACCACAAACGCGCGCTTGGCCGTGCTGGACACCGTGCCTGCCCTGAGCTGACCACACGTGTGCCCGGCCCCGCCGAGGTTGCCCGCCAGCTGTCGGTGGGCGCGGTCCAGAGCGCTGATCACGTTGGCCGGCCGGAGGACGGGTCGGTCGGTGGCCGCCTCCGGACTGTCGGCAGTCATGGTTGAGGTGCGCAGGCGTGCCTCGGCCGGAGGGCCAGACGCAGGAGGAGGCCACGGGGCGACTCCTTCCCCCCGGGGGGCGGGAACTTGTCGGGGGCCGGACCGGGCCTGCACAAGGGTCCGGCCCCCAGGGGCCACCGTGTCCGCCGTCCCTTGCCGAACCCGAGCGGCGAGGGACGGCCGGTGAGGACAGCGCCTTCCACTGCGCAGTCCACGCCCATGGGCAGGGCGCTCGCAACGATGAACGACGGGCCCCTCGGGGACGACACGGCTGGTCCTCGGTGAACGGCGGGACTCGTCGCCGTCTTTCCCAGCCGGCGGCCCCCGTGCGCTCCGGGGGTCTTCGTACCGGCGGTGCGCGCCGGGATTTCGGCACGGCCGCGGACACCGTTCGGCGGCGGGCTCGACCCGGTGTTCGGCAACACCTGTGTGAACGGCGGCTGACCGGTACCCGCCCCATGGCACGGCCCCGGCGGCGCCGCTGTGCGATCCGCAGGTGTTGAGGCACCGGACACCTGGTGCGCAAGCGTGACGGGTGAGCGGGGGAGAGCGGCCGAGCGGGGCAGGCGCGATCGAAACGGCACGACCTCGGAGTCCGTCGGCGTGGCGCGGGGTGGGTGCGACCGCAGGTTCTACGTCCCGTTGGCCCGTGGCCGCCGCGCATGAGGGCTGCCAGCCGCGTGGCCGCCTCGGCCAGGCGTTCCCGGTCCTCGGGCGCCATCCGTGCGGCCGCTTGTTCCAGGGTGCTCCAGCCGTCCTGCAGCAGTGCGGGGCGGAGCGCGGCGACCAGCTGGGTGTACGTCAGGCGCGACACAGCATCCCATTGTTCCTCCGAACGCTTTCCGGGGCGATCACCCACAAGGGGTTGATGGTCGGCCGGGTGCGTGGCCGGTTCGCACCGCGTACCCAGCCACGCAGGGGCAGTGGTGGACCGCCGATGACACCCGGCGGGACCTCTCGGCCGCCGACGACGCACACGGCCCGCTGCCGAAGACGGCAGAGGTGTCCCTGCGTCGGTGAGCCTGGTGTGCGGGTGGGGCAGCAACACCCGTCCGCCGGCTGGGACCGCGCCACCGGCGTCGCCAGGATCGTGGGTCGGAACCGCGGTCCGCGTGGCCCGCACGAGGCCGTACTCTCTCGCGGCCGGCACCGACAGGGTGGCCGCTGCGCGGTGAGCGCTGCTGACCTGGTGGCCATGGGCATCGTTCGGTTCGAGGTAGCTCGCGCCCGCCGTCGCCGCGCACCGGCGGCGGCGGGCGCGAGCGCGTCCGGCTTCGCGCGGCGGACGGACAGCGGTGAGCGCCACTTCCGCGCGGGCTGCCGTCCGGGTGATTGCGGCGGAGATCGTCTTCCCCGCTCGCCCGCTTCCCGACTGCCTTCCGCCAGGTCCGGGGCACCGCGACACGCCCGGGGCGCCGGTTGCGCCCGGTTCCGGCTGCTGGGCATCCTCTGCCCCGTCGCGCCGCCCCGCCGCCGGTCCCGCAGTGACCGCCGTGGCCTGTTCGGAGCCGCGCGCCTCCCCCGTCCCGCCTTCGCGCCGAAGGCCACCTGGAGGTTTCCCATGTCCGGTCCCAGCGTCAAGACGAAATCGCGCCCCGATTCCTCCGGCACGCCGAGTGCTCCAAGTGCCCCGAGCGCCCCGGCGCTGGCCGCCGCCGAGCCGGCCGCCAGCCCGGCGGACGCCGCCCACGTCGATCTCTTCCGCACCTTCGGCCGCGACCACACCGGCCGGCTCTCCCCGGACCAGGTGCTGGCCCAGCTGCACCAGGCCGGGATCCTGCCCGACGACCCGCGGATCGCCGAGACGGTCGCCAACCTGAACAGCGCCCGCCCCGCGCCGCCCGAGCCCGAGCCGCTGGTGATGACGGTGGCCGAGCTGGCCGCCGCCACCCAGCGCAACAGCGGGCTGATCAGCAAGGCGGCCCGCGGCGAGTTGGCGGTGCCCGACTTCCCGGCCCTGGTGGGTGACATCCGGAGGATCTACGCCGAGGTGTGCGCCGACACCAGGGGCGCGGTAGCCGACTACATCCCGCAGCTGGCCCGGGTGGACGCCGACCAGTTCGCCATCTCGGTCTGCACGGTGGACGGCCAGCGGTTCTCGATCGGTGACGCGCAGACCGACTTCTGCCTGCAGTCGGTCTCCAAGGCGGTCAACTACTGCCTGGCGCTGGACGAGCACGGCCCCGACACGGTGCACCGCCACGTCGGCCGGGAGCCCAGCGGCGTCGGCTTCAACGAGCTCGCGTTCAACAAGTCCGGTCTGCCGCACAATCCGATGATCAACGCCGGTGCGATCATGAGCTGCGCGCTGATCAAGCCCGGGCTGGACACCGCCGACCGGTTCGACTATGTCAGTGACGCCTGGCGCCGGCTCTCCGGTGGCAGGCGGGTGGGCTTCAACAACGCGGTGTACCTCTCGGAGCGGCAGACCGCCGACCGCAACTTCGCGCTCGGTTACTCGATGCGCGAGCGTCGCGCCTTCCCCGCGGGCACCGATCTGGTGCAGACCCTGGAGTTCTACTTCCAGTGCTGCTCGATCGAGGTGAACGCGTCCCAACTGGCGGTGGCGGCGGCATCGTTCGCCAATGCCGGGGTCTGCCCGCTGACCGAGGACCGGGTGGTCTCCGACCAGTCGGTGAAGAGCTGCCTGTCGCTGATGTCGTCCTGCGGGATGTACGACTTCTCGGGCGAGTTCGCCTTCACCATCGGCCTGCCCGCCAAGAGCGGGGTGGCCGGGGCGCTGATGCTGGTGGTGCCGCAGCTGATGGGGATCGCGATCTGGTCGCCGCGGTTGGACACGCAGGGCAACTCGGTGCGCGGCATCGAGTTCTGCCGCCGCCTGGCCGAGTGCTACAACGTGCACATGTACGACTCGCTCAGCCCCGCGGGCAGCTACGGCGCGCAGAGCGGGGCCGCGGGCGCGGCCAAGCGCGATCCGCGGCTCAAGCGCAACCAGAGCATGATCGAGGGCATCGTCGGCCTCTGCTGGGCGGCCAGCCAGGGCGACCTGGACGAGATCCGTCGCTTGGCCGCCATCGGGGTCGACCTGGGCGGCGCCGACTACGACGGGCGCACCGCGCTGCACCTGGCGGCCAGCGAGGGTCGCACCGACGTGGCGGGCTTCCTCCTGGCGATGGGTGTCGATCCCCGCCCGGTGGACCGCTGGGGCGGCACCCCGCTGGACGACGCCAGGCGGCACGGCCACGAGGAGCTGGCCAGGCAGCTCGCGGCCGCCCAGGGCACCGCGACGCGCTGACCGGTTGGCCAGGGGCGGCCAGGCAGCGGCCGGCTGCCCCTCGGCCCGGGCACTACTGCTCCCAGACGCGGGTGAAGGTCTCGTCCAGGTCCGCGGCCGGAACGGGGGTGCCGGGCAGGGGATCGGCGGCGTGGGTGGGGCGGAAGGCATCGAGCAGCAGGCGAGGGCGCGGCGCCAGCCGTCGGGGTGGTGGGCGGTGAGGGCGGGCATGGCGCGCAGCAGGGGGCCCATGAGGATGAGCAGGGTAGAGGGTGGCGTTGCCGATGCCCGCCGCCTTGGCGATCCGGTCCATCGGCACCTGGAGGCCCTCGTTGGTGACCGGAACCCCACCGGACGGCATCTACGCCGGGCCCGGCGCCCTGGCCACCTCCCTCGTCCTCGGCAGCATCTACCTACCGTCCCACCGCCGCCAGGACACCGCTCTCGCCCGCCACGACCTGGCTGTCGGCCCGCGCCCAAGGCCTCGCCGACCACCAGCGCCGCCGCCTCCTCGACGGCCGAGCGGGGACACCGTGGGGCGTCTACGACACCATCAAGGGTCTGGCGGGTATCGGCCGCGCGCTGCTCGCCGCCACCCAACTCGGCCGCCCGGAAGCCGCTCACGGCCTGACCGCCGCGCTCACCACCCTCACCCACATGATCACCACTCCCGGCGACCCGCCCGGCTGGTGGCTGCCCGCCGAAGACCATGCCCTCGCCGTCCCCGGCACCCTGCCGGCCTCCGGCGCCGCAAGCACCGGAGCAGCGCACGGCATCGCCGGAGCTATCCCTGCTCGCCCTCGCGCGGACGGCCTCCATCACGGTCCCGGGCCAAGAGGACGCCATCGCAGCCGCGGCCCATTGGCTCCTCAACTGGTCGACGCCCGGACCGTCATGGCCGCCCTACGTCTTCGGCGACGACCTCCGCACGAACCCCGCCCGCCTGCCCCCGGCGGTCGGCCGCCGCGACGCCTGGTGCTACGGCACCCCCGGCATCGCCGCCGCCCTCCACCACGCCGGACAGGCCATCAACTACCCCTCCCTGGCCGAGCACGCGAGGCACGCCCTCGACAACCTCGCGCAGCGGCCACCCGGCTCCTGGGACACCACCGGCCCCGGCCTGTGCCACGGCACCGCCGGAATCCTTCAGACCGCTACCCGACTCGGGCACCAGACCCTCGCCGAGGAGGCCGCGCAACGCACCCTCTTCCTCCACGGAATCGCCGACGAGCCTGCACTGTCGAGAGCTGGCTTCCTCACCGGCCGGGCCGGAACCGCCCTAGCCCTCGCCGATCACGGACACCTCCTCGGCCCGACGCAACCGAGCAACTGGGACAGCCCCCTGCTGCTGTCCTAAGGCCTTCTGCGGTGCTTCCCCAAATTGGGGACGCCGTTCTTCACGTGCCCCTCCTTACCCCCGAGGGCGTACCTGGAGCCGATCGCCCGCGCGGCACTCGCCCTGGCAGGTGGCGTCACGCCGACCGACACCATCGACGCAACGGGAGCAGCGGCACGATGAACGGCACCACCAACCAACTCTTCGAGACCATCCGGAAGATCACCGCCGTGCTCGACGGCTACAGCCGGCTCGACCGGCAGTTGGAGGTCGTCATGCGGATCGGGAAGCTGTCGCAGGAGACCGGGGAGGTGCACGAAGCCCTCGCTGGAGCCATCGGGCAGAACCCCCGCAAGGGCCTCGACCCCGAGGGCTGGACCAAGGTGCAGAAGGAGCTCTGCGACGTCATCTTCACCGCGCTCGTCGCCCTGGAGACGGTCAGCGAGGACGCGGAGGCGATGTTCGCCGAACGCCTGGCCTACATCGCCGACCGAACTCTCAGCCTCGCCTGATCACCGGCGCCAGGCCCCTGCTGCCACCACCGGCGAGGCCTCAGCCCGGTGGAGGGACGAGCCCCGCTCGACGGGGGTCAGCCGGTGAGGATGGCGACGATGGCACCGGTGATGAGGACGGTGGCGACCAGTACGGGATGGCGAGTACGGCCGATGGGGGTTGCGGTGATCGCGCAGATCGAGATGACGGGGACGGCAATGCCCAGTAGGACCGTCAGTTCGCCAGCTGTGCCCATGGTGACGCCTGCGACTTCGGCTCCCCAGACGACCGTGAACACGAGGACGAGCCAGACGCAAGCGGTCATCAGGAGCCAGGCAGCACGGGCGGACCAGCGCTCTGCCAGGTCGTCGGCGTAGAAGCCGGTGCGTAGGCGCTTCCAGATCCGGGCGGGGTGCTGGTGCAGCAGGGGCGTCATCGGGCCAGTGTGCCGGGCAGGCGGTTCGGGGGGAAGAGGGTGGGCTGACCGAGGGCGTGACCGCCGACGACACCGACACCGCCTAGCGGTGGCAGATCATCATGGAGCTGACCGGAGTGCGGCGGTATGCCGTCCAGAGTTCTTCGGTGAAGCGGTCGTCGGCGGGTGGGGTGATGACCGGGCGCCAGGCGACGGTACCGAAGCCGCCCTCGGAGGCGGCGTGTTCGAGGTCCTCGCGCTGCCACTCGTAGAACTCGAAGGCCACGGGCTTGTCGATCAGGAACGCGGCCTTGAGGAGGGGAGCTTCTGCGGTGGGGAGGCGCTCGCGCACGGTGACGTGGAACAGGTCCCAGTTGCTCTCGGGGAACGGGCAGGGGTTGGGCACGATCGCAACGAGCCGGCCGTCCGGGGCGAGGTTGGCACGGATCGCCCGGAACATGGACCGCAGGGCCTCGCGGGTCGGTGCGTAGTTGAAGAGGTACACGGCGGTGGCCAGTTGGTGGGCGCCGAGGACCGGCATGGTGGCGACGTCGGCGACCATGTACTCGATGCCCTGGCCAAGGCGCTGTTCAGCCTCGCGGGCGAGGCGGATCATCTCCTCGGAGATGTCGACCCCGCGCACCGGGGCAGCACCGCGTTCGTACAGGAGCCGGGTGTTGTGGCCGTAGCCGCAGGCGAGGTCAAGGGCGGGGCCGGTCACCTGGCCGACCTCGTGAAGTAGGGAGTAGGTGTCGGCGGCCGAGAACGCCGCGGTGGTCTTCGACCTCTCGAACAGCTTCCCGATCGTGTCGTACTGCACCACGGCGTGCCCTCCTACCTCGCGGACTCTCGTCCCGCACGGTGGCCTCGCGGCCTGCGTGGCAAGAGGCGACACGCGGCAAGGCCGGCTCGGCTCACCCGAACGGCCGCGCCGAGCCGTGTACATCAACTCACCGGCGGCGCGGCGGTGGCCCGTACGGCGACACCCAAGCCGGCCTTGCCGCCGCCTGCCGGGCTTCCTCGTAGGCAGCCACGAAGTCGGCCATCGCCCTGGAGGCCTGCACCATCTGCGCCGCCATCGCCTCGATCATCGGCCGGACCTGGTCCAGGATCTCCGCCCACTGCCGCATCATCTCGGTGACCGCGGACTCCACGGCGGCGCGCTGCTCGTTGGTGAGCGCGGGCACCCGGAGCGGCGGAGTCTGATCAGTGCTCATGGTCCTATGGTCACACCAGTGGCCCGGTGCGGCCGGAGGCCGCGGCGGGGCTTCGGCTGCAGATCCCGCTACTGGCCGTTCTGATCCGGGCGCCCCTGCGCGGCCGCCTGCGCCCCCGGCCCGGTCCGGTCGGGGGCCGCGCACCGGGCGCGCTCCGACCGGTCCTCCTGGAGCCGTCTCCGGCCACCTCGGCCGTGATGGCGGCGGTGGCCCCCCTCAGCCGGGCGATGAGCGGGTCGACGGCGGGGGCCAGGCCGGCAGGAGAGTCGGTCGTGTACTCGTCAAGGCTCTCTCCTCCGGGTCGTCGAGTTGTTCGTGGAAGGCGTCAGGGTCGAGCAGCAGGCCGTCGGTGATGTGCATGGCGTGGCGCGCACGAGGCCGGTGACGGCGTCGCGCGGGCTGGTGCTGTCGTCGATGTCCCCGAAGGGCCTGCGGCTGCGCCTCGAACGCCGCTGCCCGGCCCAGGCGTGATCCAGCTGCCCGGCCCCGGCGTGACCATGCGGGGCACCGGCTCCGGGGGCGTTCACGGCCGGGCGGCGTCGATCGGCATCGTGGCTGCGCCGACGGGTCGCAGGACTCTCCCGCGACCCGTCGGTGCGGGGCCGCGCTAGGCGATGCCGTGGTAGGCCGCGAAGACGTCGGTGACGGCCTCGGCGTGCGTGGTCAGTTCGGGGAAGAGGCGGTCGACCGCGGTGCTGACCTGGTCCAGGAGCTCCTTGCGGTTGGTGACCGCGGGGTCGACGAAGGGTTCGAGGCGGCGGACCAGTTCGTAGTTGCTGCTGATGTCGACGGTCCGCATCGCCTTCTCCACCGGTGCGGCGTCCTGGGGGACGATGGGCGGCAGCTTGCGGCTGACGAAGGTGACGCGGTGCAGCACCCGCCAGCACGGCGGCTTGTGCTCGGCCTGGCGGGCCTGGCGCAGGGCGGCCGCATTGGGGTTGGCGCTCTCCAGCCACTCGTGGTCCACGACCTTGCCGTAGAAGTCCTCGAAGTTGGCCTTGTCGCTGTCCAGGTAGAAGGTCATGAAGCGGTAGGCGTCGACCCGTCCGGGGACTTCGACGGGTTCCTTGCCGTTGAAGAGGGGCTTGAAGTCGTCGTCGTACTTCTGCATGTCGCCGGGGGTGTCGACGCTGACGTTCAGGTTGAAGGAGCGGGTCGACTCCTTGCTCCTGGTCCGGGTGCGGCTGAACCCGCCGCCGAAGGCCGCGTCCATCTGGAAGCCGAGGCCCACGCCGAAGATCTCGAAGCCGGCGGACAGGCCGACCTGCGCCATGCCGTTGAAGCGGTAGGAGCCGGTGGTGGTCTCGGTGACGACATCGGTGGTGCCGGTGGTCTCGGCGAAGAAGCCGCCGTCCGCGGACCAGACGTAGGTGTTGGCGATGTCCCGGCGGGAGTAGCCGTCGGCCTCCTTGCGCTTGTCGCCCTTGCCGGCTGCGGTTCCCGGGCCGGGGATCGGTCCGGTGAAGCGGCTGAGCAGTTCGCGGGCGCGTTCCTGGGCCGGGTCCGGGTCGATGGGCCGGGTCGAGACGCTCGCGTAGTAGGCCTGGCGGCGCTGCTGGTCCTCGGTGATCCGGCGCTTGAGGGCGTAGGCCTCGCTGGGCTTGTAGTAGCTGTACTCGCCGTAGTCGGAGGCGTTCGGGTAGTGGGGGTCGAGCAGTTTGCTGGTGGTGGTGAAGCCCACGGTGCCGTCGAGGGTGCCCTGCTTGACGTAGCGCGGGTTGATGGCGAAGGGCAGCAGGTTCCAGTCGCGCGGGATGTCGGGGTTGGGCAGCATCCGGTAGGCCACGACGGCCCCGGGGTGCGCGACGCGCAGGGCGAACACGTCGGCCGTCTCGGACTGGACGAGGGCGTAGCCGGTGTTGGAGGGCAGGAAGCGGCGCCCGCCGTCCTTGTCGATCTGGTGCTGCGGGTCGTCGGACTCCCAGCCGCCGCTGAGGCCGACCATGGTGGAGCGCGCCGTCTCCAGGCTCTCGGAGACGTCGGTCTGGTCGCCCCAGCCGTTGGAGAACTCCAAGGTGGTGCCGAGGTAGGAGTCGAGGTCGATCTCGGCCACGGGGCTGGCTGTGCCGAAGCCGAGGGGCGCGATGACGGCGAGGGTGTCGGAGTCGCTGCTCTGGGAGAACTTGAGGGCGAGCGAGGAATCGGCGGTCTTCTCACCGCCCGAGGAGAGGGTCTGCACCACCTGGTCGGCCTGCTGGAACTCCACCGAGGTGGCGTTGATGTAGCTGAGCGAGGTGACGCGGCGGGTCGCGATCAGGTTCTCGGACGGGATCGGCGGTGCGCCTTCGACGTAGCCGATGAGTTGCGGGTCGAACTGCACCTGGCCGACCCACTCGGTCTTCAGGTCGCCGAGCTTGTAGCCGGTGACCAGGTGCCAGGACTTGTCCTGGACGTAGGCGTAGCAGCGCTTGAGGACGCCGCGGGTGGAGCGGTCCTGCTGGCGTTGCAGGTCGGCGTACTCGCTGACCGCGGGGGTGGCCGCGATGGCTTGGACGAAGCGGGGCTGGCCGGTGGCGAACACCGGCCGCACCTCCGGGGTCTCGCAGGAGATGGGCGCGGTCGACATCAGCGGCTGCGGGCGGGTGGCCTCGTCGTCGGCGAGCGGCAGGTGCAGTTCGCGGGGGCCGTGGTCGACCACCTGGGTCGCTTCGGCGTCCGTCGACTCGTCGTCGAAGGGGTAGTGGGCGAGCAGGTCGACGCTGTCGGCGATGAGCCGTCCGAAGAGGCTGTCGAGGATCTGCTCCTCGCCGCGCGCGGTGCGCCAGATCCGCACCTCCTCCAGCACGCCGAGCCAACGGTCGGTGGTCCCCTTGTCCTCGGTGCGGCCGCCGAGCGCGAACTGGACCGGGCCGTACGCGCCCTCGGCGGGTGCCTCGGCGGCGGGCAGAGGTGTGGCCAGGGTGGCCAGACCGTCCACGTACAGCCGGAAGCGACTGCCGTTGGGGTCGGGGTTCTTCGTCCACCTGGCGCCGTTCAGGCGGCCGGTGTGGCGGCCGCACTCGTCCTTGGCCCTGTTGCCCTCGTTCTCCTCGAACCGCCAGTGGGCGACCAGTCCCTGCGGGCGGCTGCGGGCGTCCACCTCTCCCGTCTCACCCGCGCCGCGGGCCCGGCCCTGGGCGGCGGCGAAGGGGATGTCCGCGCCGATGTCCTTCTTCTGCCGCGCGACGTTCCACACCCGGACTTCGCTGATCACGCCGTCGAAGGACTCCACCGAGGCGCCGCTCCGGGTGCGGCCGATCTCCAGGGGGCCGGGGTGGCCGAGATCGGGGGCGTCGTCATGGCGGTCGTTCCCCGCCTCCTGGCCGTCGATGTAGAAGGTGATGTCCGACCACCGGCGGACGGTCAGGGATTCGATGACGTCCACCGTGACCGGTAGCCCCGCGGCGTCGAGCAGTGACAGGTCACGCGTGCCCTTCTTCTCCTCGCGGGTGTCGCCGAGCTTGCGGACGACCGCGATGCGGTGGAAGGTGCCCTTCGTGACCTTGTCGGTGGAGGTCTTCTTGACGGGCTTGCCGTCGTGGTCCTCGAAGGTGAAGACCAGTTTGCCGTCCTTGGTGATGCCCAGCTGGTAGGGGACCCGGTGGCCGCGGCCGTCGTCGATCCGGCCCTTGGAGAGCACGCCCTGCGAAGGGTCCAGTTTGTCGGTTCGGAGGAAGACCTCCAGGGTGAGGTCGCCGCCGATGTTCAGGTCTTCGGCGTGCGGGACCTCGACGCGTGCCCCGTTCGCGAAGCGCAGCGCCCAGGACTGCTCGAAGGCGGCGGCGACGTGCGTCCAGCGGTCTGCCGGGACGGTGGCCAGCGAGGTGACGAAGCGGTTGCCGACGCCCGCGATCAGCTGTCGCTCACTGTCGGGCTTCTTGTCGGTCGTCGCGCCGAGGGCCAGGGTGAACTGCGAATCGGCGTCGGCGCTGCCGGTGTTGACGTGCACGATGCGCCGGGTGTCCTCGGCGCTGTCACCCTGCTCCGGCTTCAGCCAGGCCTCGATGGTGAGGTCGTCGGTGATCCGGGCTGCGGCGAGGCTCGCCGCGGGGAGCGCGGGCGGTGTGGTCGTGGCCGAGAACTTGAGCGCCCGGCCGGGCAGGTCGCCCCACCAGCGCGGCGGGCGCGGGCCGGTCTCGTCCGTCGCCGTGCCGTCGGCGACGCTTCCGGTGGTGGCGGCGGTGGTGCTGATGACGCTCGCCGTGACGTAGCGCGAGCCGAACTCCGCCCCCGCGCCGGGACGGGTGTGGGTGACCAGGCCGGGGTGGTAGGAGATGAGCCGCACGGCCGTTTCGGCGGGGATGGCGGGGTCGTCCGAGGCGTGCGTGGTCGACAGTTCGGTGGCCTTGGCGTCGACGGCCTCGGCGAGAGCGTAGGCCCTGCCGTCCAGTTCCAGCAGCGAGCCCGCCGCGAGCGCGCGGCTGGTGCCGGGGTCCTTGAGGGTGAGCACGCCGTCCTTCGCGGAGTCGGTGGTGGCGATGTGGACGGGTGCGCTGCGCTGCCCGTTCAGCGCGGCGGCGAGGCCCTCGGCGGCGCGCGGCAGCAGCGTCCAGGTCTCCTTGTCGCCGGCCTTGGTGGTGAGGGTGAGGGTGCAGCGGCCGGTGACGGAGGCGTGGGCGGTGACCTCGACGGTGACGTCGGCCAGGTCGATGCCCGCGTCGCGGGCGGTGAGCAGCACGGTGGTGCCGTCCGAGGCGGTGAGCTTCTTGGTGGAGCGGTCGACGTTGGTGTCGTAGCTCAGGCCGGTGAGGCGGTCCTGCTCGTCGCGGTAGTAGAGGCCGAGGTGTCCGGTGCCGCCGGCGGCGAGGAAGGGGGAGCCGTTGGTGGCGGCGAAGTCCAGGAGCGCGCCGGACCAGCCGAGCCCGAGGCGGTCGTGGCCGAGCTGGACCATGGGCAGCGTCCGGTCGCTGCGGCCCTTGGTACCCCCGCTGATCCGGCCGAGCTCCTCCTCCTTCGCCTGGAGGGAGGTGGTCAGGCCGGTGATCTCCTCGTTGCGTGCCGCGCGTGCGGCCTCCGGGGCCAGGACCGCCCGGTGGCGCTCGAAGGCGGCCTTGACCGCGGCGACGGCCTCGATCTGCGCGTCCCCGGAAGGTGAGGCGAGGACCAGGTAGACGGACACGTCGCTGCCCAGGTTCATGAACTCCTGGGAGACGGTGCCCTTCGGGGGAGCCGCCGGCTTCGGTGAGTGCAGGTACGTGCCGTCCCCCTCCTGCCGGACCTCGAAGCCGGAGTTGGGCTTGTGCGTGCTGCTGTCCCAGGCGTTCTTCAGCCCCTTGTCCTTGAAGCTCCACTTTGCCGAGTCGTCCCCGGGCTCCGGCAGGCCCTCGGCCTCGCGGAGGTTGGAGGGGGCCCCGTCGGGAAGCGGGACCTTGGGCCTGTACGTCAGGTGCCGCAGGCCGTCCTTCAGCTCGTACACGTAGACCGTGCAGTGGACCGGTGAGTCCGGCCCGCCCGCGCCGCTCGCCTCCACCGCGGCGGCCGCGGCCTTGGCCAGCGCGCTGCGCAGCGCGCTCTCCACCTGCGAGGCCGTCGTGATGTCCGCCTCGAGGTCGGCCAGCGCCTTCGTGGCCTTTTCCAGCTTCTTCTTGGCTTCCTCGACCTCGGCCTTGAGCTGGTTCTCCCGGGCGGGGTCGACCTCCTCGACAGCGGTGCCGACCACGGGCAGGTCCAGCGCGTCGGGCAGTTGGGCGAGCCGGCCGTCGCGGGCGACCGCGAGGTCGAGCGCGGCGATCCTGCCCGTCTGGTCCGCGGCGGTGCCGGCCGTCCAGGTCAGCAGCACACGGGTCTGCCGCTTGAGGGGCCGGATCGTCCCGTGGCCGGCCAGACCCTCCTCCTGCTGCTGGTAGAGGGCGACGGACAGCCCGCCGGACACGGTGCGGCCGGTGACACGGAAGGCGTCGCGCCGGATGCCGGGGTGGTCGGCGACGGGGGCACCGGAGGTGACCCAGGCCGTGGTGCCCTTCAGGGCGGCGTGCGCGGCGCGGCTGCCGCTGTCGTACGCACTCGTCCCGGTGCCCTCGTCCAAGCGGTAGTAGGCGGTGAGCTCGGGCTCGTCGCCGACCAGGCGTTCGCCCATGGTCTCGGCGACGCGCTGGATGCGGCGGGCGCGGGACCAGAGGCGGACCTCATCGAGCTCTCCACTGAACTGGCCGGCGCTCGCGCCGCTCGCGCCGAGCAGCAGCTTGCCGCCACCGCCGCCGGCCGCCGCCAGCTCGCCCGTGGCGGCAGTGGCGCCGTTGACGAGCAGGGTGGCCGTCTTGCCGTCGTACACCGCGGCGACGTGGATGTGGGCGCCCGTGGGGACGGCTTTGTCCTTCGTGTTCAGCTTGGCGGTGCCGTGGGTGAGGACCAGCGCCCCCTTGTCGGTGACGGACAGGGCGATGCCCTTCTCGCCGGTCGACAGGACTGTTCCGCCCGCCTTGTCGGGCCGCGCCCACGCCTCGACGGTGTAGGCGGCCGTGCCCAGCTTGTCGGGTGCCTCGGCCTCCCCGTACCCCTTGCCCTTCGAGCCGGTCAGCCGGAGGGCGGACTCGGCGAACCGGGTGTCGGGCTCCTGGGGCACCAGGGGCTGCTTGCTGAACGGGCAGGTGCCGGGCTTGCGTTCGAGGACCGAGCCCCGGTACTGCGGGTCGGGGCTGGTGTAGAGGCGGCTGCCGCGGGTGTGGAAGAGGCCGTCCTCGCCCTGCTCGACGTTGATCGCCTCGATGCACTCGGATGCCGCGTTGTGCACGAAGAACTGCCAGCGGCTGGTGCCCGCGACGGCGGTGGGTAGCAGCAGGACCGTGAACCGGCCGTCGGTCACCGGGCCGGCGAAGCCCAGGTGGAGCGTGGGCTCGTAGAACGGGTTGTCGTCCATGTCCGTGATGCCCAGGCTGTCCTTGACGGACTCGGGACGGGTACGGTGCCGGCTGCGCCGGTAGCGCACCTCCTGAACGGGCTTCAGTTCGCTCCCGGCCAGGACGAAGCGGTCGCACAACAGCGCGCTCGGCGCCACCGCCTTTCCTTTCGCCCCCTTGCCGCCGGTGAGCGCGCCCGTGCTGGTGTAGGCGAGGGAGTCCGCGTGGCCGGCGGCGACGGACTGGCGGAAGACGAACAGGTGCCGGCCGTCGGAGACCGCCTGGAACGGCTCGGCCGCGGTCAGCCGGGCGGTGCTGGACAGGAACGGGTCGACCTCGTCGTCCGGGAACACGTCGCCCGGGCCCCGCTCGGCCTTCCCGCCCACGCGGACGCGCGGCAGCCGGTCGGCGCCGAGCTCCGCGTACCCGACGCGGGCGATCTCACGCGGGAACGCCAGTTGCCGGGGGTCGTCGGGCCAGTGGTACACGTCGAGGTCGGCCCGGCTGTCCTCGGCGTCGCCCGTGGGCGCGGTCACGGCCGAGTCGAGGTCGAGGACGCAGTACTACAGGCGCCGCTTGTCGTCGAGCGCGAGCGCGACTGTGGTCCCCTGGTGGCGCACCAGGGTGGTGTGGAGGTAGGTGCGGTCGCTGTAGGTCTTGAGCCTGCTGCCGGCTGGTCGTTCTGTGGTCATGGGTGAACCGAATCCTTCCCGGAGGACCGCGGTGGCCCTCGCGACCGGACCCCTCCCCGGACGGTCGGCACTGGATACGTAAACGAACCAAGGTTGACCGGAACGGACGGCGCGCGCCGCATCGCCGCGCACCGGGGGCCGGGGCCCAGGGGTTGCCCGGTGGTTGCCCGCGGGAGGTGCGGGCGACCGCTCGGCCGTCCGGGGCGGAGTTCCGGTCGGCGAAGCGCGGCGGGCGGCGATCACTGGGCGTTCCGGCACCGGGCGAAGCGGCGGGCGAAGCCGTCACCGAGGAACGCGCGACCGTCCCGGACCTTGTACCCCGGCTGAACTCTTCTCAGCGGGACAGGAGAGCAGCGCGGCAGGGGTTGCAGGCGTGGACGGACCGGTCACCGTAGCGGTGGATGGGGGCTCCGCATCGGCTGCACGGGCCGATTTCCCAGGTCGGGCAGCGGAACTGGTCTGCTGCCGCTTGGCGTTGGGCCGCGGTGATGTTCAGCGTGGGCGATGTGCGGGGACGGGCGAACAGGGAAGCCGGCACCTGGCCGAAGGTGCACAATCCGGTGGCGTCCGGGCGGTCCCTGCGGGTGCGAGGATCGCTGCGGGTGCGGGTCTCCTCGCCGTAGCGGCAGGTGGGGTCGATGGCCTCGCCAGTGAAGGTGAGCTCGTCATCGGGTGATTCGGCGTCGTCGTCCTGGGCGCTCAGCCCGTGCTGCTCGGCGCAGCGGGCGATGCGTTCCTTCATCGCCCGGTGGCGGGCACTCTCCTCGGGCGTTGCCTTGTGGGTGACCGGCAGGTGGGAGGCGACGAGCACCAGGCGGCCGTGCTTGCGCCGGGCACTGACGAACATCCAGGGCGACTTGTCCGCATGCTCGGACCGGCACACTCTGCCGGCGTGGTGGTCGAGGCACTCCAGGAGGTCACGGTCGCGTTCATCGACCGGCTGCAGGATCTCGTCCAGCAGGCCGGGGTGGTCGGGGTGGCCGAGGTCGGGGAGGTTGAGGTTGATCGTGATGCCGTATCCGGTGTGGAACACGCCATTCGCCATGCTTCCAGCGTACGGAGAAACGGTGACAAGCGGCCCACCACGGAAAGATCAACTCCATTGATCCAATAGCCCGTTGTGGCCAGTTTGCCGTCACGGCCCACGCTTCACGTCGAGACGGGGTCATGCGATCGGTGCATGCGCGACCAGGCGTGCCACGCGCCTGTGCTCAGCGCGGTCCGCCCGCCTGCCAGCCCTGGGGGAGCTTCGGCAGGCTGATCAGGGCATCGACGCCGAGGTGTTCCAGGAGGAGGGACTTCAGTTCGCGGCCGTCGACCAGACGGAGGCGCTCCCCGTTGCCGGCCGCCGTGTCGTAGCTGGCCTTGCCGGACCAGGAGGTCGTCACCAGTACTCCCGCGGGCCGCGTTGGTGTGGGTGACGGTGCCGAGCAGGGCGCGCACGGTCTCCACCGGCACGGCGTTCTTGGTCCGCTTGGCCTGCACGGCGACCACGGTCACACCGTCGCCGTCGCGCTTGACCGCAACCGCGTCCAGTCCGTCGTCACGGGAGTTCTGGGTGCGCCAGGTCTCGTAGCCCATGGCTTCGAACAGCTCGCGCACGAGGCGCTCGAACTCGTACGCGCCCATCCTCAGCAGGTCTCGCCGACTGTCGAGGTCGGCCACCGCACCGACATCCTTGGCGAGCTTGAAGCGCTTCGCGTCGAACTCCACGATCGGCGGGACCGGCTCCAGATCGTGTGGGTGCTGGGAGACCACCGCCCCGAGCTGCTGGAGGCACAACTGCGGATCCAGCGCCGGCTCGTCCAGGACGAGTTCGGCGAACTCCTCGCGCTGTGCCACCACGCTCACCACGCACGGCCGCACCGCCCGGCCGGTGGCCGGGTCCGTGGTTGCGACACCGTGTGGGAGGACAACCCGATGTTGATGCTCAGCTGACCAGCTTCGGGGTAGTAGCCGATCTCGGCGCAGTCGCGGCACCCCTCGGGAACCGGGGAGCGGCGCAGCAGGTCCTCCACAACCTCGGCCACGCCCTTCGCGCCGTCGTGCGCCAGCGCGCGTTCCACCAGCGGATGCCAGTCCTCCAGCCCGACAGGCCGGTTGCGTAGCACTGCGGCCAGCTCCGCGCGCAACCATACGACCTGCTCGGTCCGCTCCTCGGCCTCGCTCTTCAGCTGCTGCTTGTGCGCCTCGCGGTCGAGTCGCTGCTGCTCCCGCTCGGCGCGCTCCCGGGCGCGTTCCTGAGCCTGCGCTTCCCGAACGCGGGTGGCTTGCACTCACGGTTCTGCCCGCACTCCCGCGAGCGCGGCGGCGTCGTCGCCGCCGACGACCTGCTGACCGTCGCCGACCTGCTCGACAGCGACGATCTCGACTGGCGCAGCAAGTGCTGGGGTTACGCGGTCCGCCGCCTGACGGGCACCCAGCTGTCGTACTACCGCGCCGCCCACCGTCTCCACGACATCCCCCAGCAGCTCGACTCCGACCGTGGCGGCCATGGCTGCCACGACCTGGAGACGATCGCCCAGCAATTCCGTGAGCTGAACGATTGGCATCCCGCTGGGGAAGACCACTGGTACACAAGTGGAGCGCGACGCTGGCGGTGAATCGTTCACGACCTCCAGGCGAAGCCGACACAGCCCGTCGCGACACCCTGTGACGGCGAACCGCCCCGCCGCCCCGCCAGCCGCAGCACTGAACAGGGAACCCGATGACCAACACATCAACCGACAACCTGTCGCCGCACGCCGCCGGTCCCCGACTGCTCGCCCGGCTCACCGCTCCGCTCCGGCAGGCCGGCTGGACGGAGAACGAGCTCTGGTACGAGGAGACGGACGACGATGACGAAGAGCCAGGCATCCTGCCCGCATACGTGGAGCTCTCCCGCTCGAACTTCCACATCAGCGCCAGCTGGGACCCGAGTAGCGCCCGGCTCACCGTCGACGACCCGACCGAGGGCTGGGACTGGGACGACGGCCTGCCCCCGCTGTGCCCACTGGACGAGCCCCTCACCATCGAGCTGAGCGCGCACCCCACCCAAGCCGCAAAGGCCGAGACCGCCCGCCGGGCCTTCGCCGAAGCCGGACTTCTGGATGCCACCCGCATCCACCTGCCCGAGAACGCAAAGGCCCTGCGCCACGACCTGGTCCTCCTCCTGTGGGCCGACACCATCCACAGCGCGATCAGCCGCCATCGGTCCGGCGCGGACGGAACCGAACCGATCAAGGCACTGGGCGAGGACTTCTCCTGGCGCATGGGCGCCGGCCTGCGCGCCTACCCGCTGATCGTCCCGGACCCGGTGCCCTCGGCAGCAGCCCGAGGCATCGCCGAATGGTGCTGGCGCCGCGAGAGCGACGTCGAAAACTGGCACTTCAAGATCGACGACATCTCCATGGCCCGCAGCAACATCGCCGCGACCCGCGCTGTCCTGCCCCACGTCCACCCAGACGGCGTCGACTGGCCGGCTGTGCGGCTCGCACTCACCGCACCCGGCCGCCGACTCGCCGACGGCCAGCTCCTCGCCGACGTCTTCGAGGAGGGCTGGACACCGATCCTCGCCTCCGTCCACCGCCAGATCGACCTGTGGCAGCAAGCCGACGAGACACTCGGCCCCGACGCCACGCTGCGCATGCTGAGCCTGCATGGCTCCCGCACCGAGTCCGTCGGCGAATGGTGGGGGTCCGGCTGGTACGAGAGCGCCGTCCGCCGAGCGGTCGCCCGCGCGACGAGCGACGGCAGCCTGCCCGCGGCGGTACCGGCAGTCTTCCCCGACGCCGAGCACCTCGCCGACGTGGCGGCCGGCTACCCCGACCTCCTCGACGACGACACCTTCAGCTGGATCACCAAGGCCGTCTTCAAGGAGCAGATGCTCCTGCAAGAGGCCCGGCTGCCGGTCCCTCCGGCGATGACCTTCCAGGACTGGGCAGCCCACGACCTCCTCGACATCCTCCAACCGGGCCCCGAGGAGGACGAGAATTCTGGAACGCCCGATCCCGGTGCGGCAGACTAGTGACCATGAGTAGGTATGCCGTGGCCAAGCCGTACGCGCTGCCGGTGTCGCTGGACCAGCTGACCGGTCCGACCACCGGCCCCATCACGTTGCCGCGGCACCTGGACTGGGGCCCCCCGTACGCCTACGACCTCGGCGATCAGGCCGACCTGGTCCTGATGTACGAGCGGGTCATCCGCGAAGCCCAGTCCGCTGCCGACCTCCACGACTACCTGGACCGGGCCACCCTGCTGCGCGTCTGGCCGGAGCTGTTCCTGCCCCGGGAACTGCGCTCAGCCTGGCAGGCACGGTTCCCCGAGCTCAGCCCGCGCGCGGCAGCGGCCTGATGGACGAGCAGCACCGGCGCCTGATCAAGATCGGGCTCGATGCCCTCGCCGAGGACTTCGGCTACGCCCTGGCCGGCGGCTACGCGGTCCAGGCCCACCACATCGTCGACCGGCTCAGCGACGACGTCGACCTCTTCGCCCCGATCGACCGCGCTGCGGGGGAGATGCCGGCCGCCGTGGCCGCAGCGGTCGCGGCCTACGAAGCCGCCGGCTACACCGTGGAGGTCGTGCAGCAGGTGCCGACGTACACGCGGATGAACGTCACCGACCCGTCCACCGGGACTCCGAACAAGGTGGAGCTGGTCGCGGAGTTCCTCCACCATCCTCCGGTGGACTCCGAGCTCGGCCCGGTCCTGCACCGCGACGACGTCGCGGCAGGCAAGACCGGCGCGCTCTTCAGCCGGGCCGAGGTCCGCGACGCCATCGACGTCCACGGCCTGCTGCAGAGCGGCTACTCACGCGAGCGGCTCCTCGAACTCGCCGCCCAGAACGACGCGGGCTTCGACCAATCGATGTTCGCTGATGCCCTGCGGCGCATCGGACGCTACAGCGACAAGCAGTTCGCCGCGTACGGGCTCGACCCCGTGGCTGCTGCCGCGATCCGTGCACAGTTTGCGGACTGGCGCGACCACCTCGACCAGGCGTAACCCGTCCTGGTTCCGACATTGGCGTCACCCGGTTGGACTGCATGGTCCGAGGCCGTCCGGACCGGCTACGCCGCCGAGCGGATGGTCGGGGCAGGCTTGTTCTCGCGGCTCGGCCGGCCAGCCGCGGCACGGTCGAGTGCGTGGGCGAGTGCCAGTACGGCTTGGTCGGCGGAGTCCTTGAGGAGGTGGCCGTAGAGGTTGATGGTGGTGGCGAGGGTGGCGTGGCGCAGGGTCTTGGAGACGACGGCGGCGGGGATGCCTTCGGCGATCATGATGCTGGCGGCGGTGTGGCGAAGGTCGTGCAGGCCGATGCGGGGGAGGTCGAGTTCGGCGGTGCGCTTGCGGAGTTGGTCGAGGACCCATTGCGGGCGTAGCGGTAGGCCGTCGGGGCGGGTGAAGACGAGGCCGTCGAGTCGGCCGTCGGGGTGGGCGGCCATCTGGAGGGCGGCCTGGTGGTGGAGGGCGGCCGTGACTCTGGGGGAGAGGCTGATCCAGGCGCGGCCGGCCTCGGTCTTGGGCTGGCGCAGGTGCACGGTGGTGTTGTCGATGGCGGCGAGGGTCCAGCGGACGTAGAGCTTGCGGTCCATGAGGTGGACGTCCTCCCAGTGCAGGGCGAGGGCTTCGCCGCGGCGCATGCCGGTGCCGAGCATGACCTCGAACAGGTCGGTGAGCCGGTCGGCGTAGTGCTCGGCGTTGTGGCGCAGGAAGGTGGCGGCCTGCTCGGGGCTCCAGCAGGTCCGTTCTGCGGCGCGGGGGCGGGGTGGGACGGAGCACCTGGCGGGGTTGTAGTGCAGGCCCCAGGAGCGCACCGCGGTGTTCAGGGCGTTGCGCAGGGTCGAGACGGCACGGTACATCGTGACGCTGCCGCGGCTGGCCGCCCGCTGGGCTGCGGTCCACTCGTCCACGTGCTTGGGGCGCAGGTCCGGGAGCCGGTGGTGGCCGAAGGGAGGGATGAGGTCCCGTTCCACGCAGGCCTCATAGCCGGCGTGGGTGTTCGGCGCGAGTACCTCCTTCTTCGCCGCCAGCCATGCCTGCAGGAACGCCGCCACCGTGATGCGGCGGTCCTCGTAGACCCCGCGCATCTCACCGGCGAGCACCCGCCGCATCTCACCGGCGGCCTCTGCTCGGCTGGCGAAGCCACCACGACGACGGGTCCACCGCCGGCCGTCCGCAGGAGCCAGATCGACGCAGTACGTCCACGATCCGTGAACCGCCTGCTCCAACAACCGAACACACCACGGACCCAACTGCCTCTCGCCCTCGTCCCGACACCCGCACCGCCGGCACACCCGACCACGCTGCGCACGCTGTCCCATGAAGTTCCTCCCTCGACGTGGGTGATCTCCCGTGGTCCAGGTTCGGCGGTCGGCCGGGCGTGGCGGCAGAGCGTGCGGTCAGGGGCGCGAGGCACGGCGGGAAGGAACGGGCAGGACACGCTCAAGACGACACACCGCGTGGAAGGTCACGATCCGTAGCCGGTGGGTAAGCGATCGGGATCCGCCCGCAGCTGCCGCCCTGGAGGGCCCACGCGTGGCGCTGCCTGCGCAGTTGCCGGGCGCTCGCGTCGGGTCCTTCTGAGGGGGCGACAGATTCCGGTCACCCGCGGTAACGGGGGAGGGTCGGCCGTCTCTGGGACCACTTTGGGACCAGGCACGGTGGGCGCTCATGGGCGCCCGTGGGGCATAACGGGCACTGGTGGCCAAAGTGAACATTGAGCAACGGTCAGATCGGCTTCGCGAGCTCTCTGCAAGGGATCGCCAACTCATGTGCACCTCCGTCGAGTTGAGCAACAAGAAAGCCGGAGCGACAAGGCTCTGGGGGTCAAGGGGTCGCAGGTTCAAATCCTGTCGTCCCGACTTGCATCGCTGCAGGTCGTAGGCTGTTTCCGCCGTTGGCGGAAACAGCCTTTCTGACTTTTGGTCAGCGGGTGGTCGCATGGTGGTCGCCGGGCCACATCGGCCACGAATCTGATGGTTCCTTTGTTCGGGGCTGTTGGTGTGCGGGCAGTGGTCGGTGCGGGCGGGGGTGCTGGCGCCAGGGTGCGGCTGCGCGCAGGGCGAGTTGGGTGAGCGCGGCGTAGAAGTTCGCGGTGGTGGACAGGGTGCGGTGGCGCAGGGTCTTGGAGACGGCCGGCAGGGCGACGCCACCTGCTCGCCGCGCTTGCTGTCGCGCCTGAGACCAGAACGTGCGCGCTGTGCAGTGCGAGGGCCGACGCGGTCTCCGCGCCGTAGAGCAACCGTGGTCGCTCGTAGGAGGAGGTACGACCGCGTCGGGTGCACCAAGGTCCCCGGCCTACCGCGGCCAGGTGCCGCACATCGAGGACCGGGCGACCACCTCTGGGAGGGTCTCCAGCAGCGCGGGGCAGGGGTCTTCGCGCTGCCGGAGCAGTAGCCGCCCGGTTGCGGCTGAGGGCGTGGTCGGCTATCGGCGGCGGGTGCGGGTCCAGAACGCGAGTAGGGCGACCAGGGTGAGAGTGCCGGCCCAGGCCGCGCTGGCGGCTACGGGGAAGAGCGGGTTGGTGTTGCTCAGGCCGGCCGCCAGGCAGGTCTGCATGGAGCCGTACGTCGGCAGCCAGGGTCCCAGGCCCCCGTGGGGGTCCGGGTTGACCAGGGGGCTCTGCGGCAGCAGGTCCAGGCCGCTGGCGACGATGATGACGACCATGCCTTCGACCTCACCGGGTAGGAAGAGGGCGAGGACGAGGCCGAGCGCTCCGTAGACCAGGGATGCGGTGAGCAGACCGAGCCAGAGGTGCCCCGGGTGGCGGGGTGACCAGGTCGCCAGCATCCACCCGGTGGTGTAGAGGGCGACGAGTGCGGCGGCCGAGAAGAGGGAGGTCGCCTTGGCCAGCAGGAGCGGCGTGCGTCGGTAGCCGGCGGCCGTGAGCCGGCGGTCGAAGGGGCCGGAGTGGTGGGCGGCGCTGAAGGTGAGGAAGGCCATGAGGAGCGTGACCACCCCGAGGCAGCCGTGGATCATGCCCACGTGGTCCGCGGGTGCACTGAGCACCTTGCCCGTCGCACGTAGGCGGAAGGTCAAAGCGGTGTGCGGGAACATGCGCGGGGCGGCGAGGATCCACACGGGGATGAGGACGGCGAGCAGGAGCGCGGCGATGGTGTTCTTGGCGAGTTCGGCCAGGTTGTAGCGGGCCGCGGTGCGGTAGGCCTTCACTGGCCCGCTCCCGGGGCGGTGGTGGCCACGCTGTTCCGGAGTTGGATGACGGTGTCCAGACGGTCGAGGTCGTAGGCGAGGTGGGAGATGACCACGGTGGTGAGACCGGCCACGCGGCGTGCCGCGGCGAGCTCCCAGAAGGCCAGGTAGGTCTGCCAGTCGAAGCCCTGGTAGGGCTCGTCGAGCAGGACCACGTCGGGATCGTGCATGAGGGCGAGGACGAGGCTGAGCTTCTGACGCGTGCCGCCGCTGAGGACCTTGACCGGGACGTGCAGGTGGTCGGCGAAGTCGAGGTGGCCGACCAACTCGTGAGCACGGTCCAAGTGACGGAGGCGGTAGGCCTCCTGGAACAGGCACAGGTGCTGGAACGGTGTGAGGGCGTGGTTGAGGACCGGGTGCTGGGGGCAGTGGCTCAGCGTGCCGTTGACCGCGACGGTGCCCTTGTCCGGGCGCAGGTCACCGCAGAGGACCCGCAGGAGGGTGGTCTTGCCGGCGCCGTTCTCCCCGACGATGCCGGTGGTCAGTCCGGGACGGATGGCGAGGTCGACGCCGGCCAGGACGACGTGCCTGCCGAACGCCTTGTGGACGTCCCGCGCACTGAGGGCGGCGTCCCGGTTGACCTCGCCGCCGACCGGGCCGGTCCGTGGTCGGCGGTTCAACCGCAGGCCGCCGGCCGTCGGGCAGCCCGCCGCCGTGGCGTCATCACCAGGGGCGGGGCCTCCAGCAGTGAGTGCACGCGGGGGGCCACCGTTGCCGAGGCCCCGGCCTCCCCGTGGAGCGTCCACTCCTGCAGGACGCGGGTGAGGACGACGACGATCTCGGTGACCGCGAAGGCCTCGCCGACGCATTTGCGGGATCCGCTGCCGAACGGGATGTACGCCTCGCGCGTGGCGGGGCCGCCGTTCGCCCAGCGGTCGGGATCGAAGCGCTCCGGATCGGGGAAGAGGTCCGGTCGGCGGTGCAACTGGTAGGGACTGACGATCAGGCTGGTACCGGGCGGCAGGAGCTGCCCTGCCAGTTCGACGGGCGTGGCGACGGTGCGGAGCATCAGCCAACCGTGCGGATACAGCCGCAGCGTCTCCAGGACGACGTGGCGGGTGAGTTCCAGGCGTGGTACCGCGGACTCGTCCGGCGGGTCACCGCCCAGGACCGAGTCGACCTCGTCCTGGACGCGCCGGGCGACGTCCGGATGGCGGGCGAGCAGGTGCAGGGCCCAGGCCATGGCGCTGGCGCGGCCTGCGGAGGTCGCCGAGACGAACATGGTGATGACGTTGTCCCGCACCTCGCGGTCGGTCATCGCCTCCCCGGCGTCGTCGCGGGCCGCCAGGAGCGTGGTCAGGAGGTCGGCGTGCTCCGCTCCGGAACGGTGGCGGGCGCGGATCACGTCATCGACGATCTGCTGGAGCCTGGCCAGGGCCCGGTGGAACCGGCGGGTGTGGTGCCGGACGAGCCACCGCGCTCCGAGTGCGGAGGCGAGCACCTCGTGGTGGATCCCCTCCGTGATCACCTCCAGGCAGGCCAGGGTCTCGTCGCGGTGGTGTTCCGAGGTCTCGTCGGCGAACATGGTGCGCAACCCGGTCGCCGCCGCCACCTCCGTCATCTCCCGCGTCACGTCGACCGGGACACCGGACCGCCAGGCGCCGGTCCTCGCGTCGGTCATGGCGACCATGGTGGTGACGTACTCGGCGACCCGGGCCGGCTGGAAGGACGGTTGGACCAGTCGGCGGGTCCGCCGGTGCGTCGTGTTCGGGCAGGTGACGAGCCCGTCGCCGAGCAGCGAGCGCATCTGGGCCCAGCCCAGGCCGCCCTTGGGGAACGTGTGGGAGTCCCGCAGGACGCGATCGGCCAACTCCGGGTGGCAGACCAGGTAGAGGCGCTGCCACCCGAGGCGGACGCTCACCAGGTCCCCCTGGGCCGGCAGGGAGCAGAGGAAGGCCAGCGGAGCCCGCCAGATGCGTAGTGCGTGCCCCAGTCCCGGTAACGCACCGGTGGCCCGGGCGAATCGGAAGTCGGATCGTGTCCTGCTCATCGGTGGATCGGCTCCTTCTGGGCATTCCGCGGGCGACCGTGACCGCCGTACGGGACGTGTCTAGCCGATCAGGAGCCGTACCGGCCCTGTTCGGTGGGAAACCCCACCCTCGGAGCGGTCCCTTTACATCGGTCGGGTGAACGCGAACCGCAGTGCGCTTGACGTGCTCTGACCCCGACGGAGTGAACGGAGGCGGTCTGCGTTGCGGCGACCTCCGGTGGCACACGACCATCATGGCGCGGACACTACTTTCCATTCAGCCGTCTGATGGACCGTCAACTCAGCGCGTTCCGCACAACGACCGTTCATTCCAGGAGGCAAGGAGCCATGGTGATCGAACCCGTCACAGCGCTGGAACGCCCGCTGGCGGCGAGCGAGTCGGCCTTCGCCTTGTTCGGCACGCCGATCCACTTCGGCCAGCGCCTCCACGGCCGGCTGGACTTCGACGCGCTGACGGCCGCGGTCGAGGACCAACTCGTCCTGCACCCCGTGTTGTCGGCGCGGATCGTGGCCGTGGCCCAAGGGCACGTGCTGCGGCTGGACCCTTCGGTGCCCGGCCCGCGGCTCGGCGCGGGCGACGACATCCACCACGTCGGGGCGCCCTTCGCGCTGGAGACGCCGCTACTGCGGGTCGCGGTGGCCGAGGAGGGGGAAGAACACCACCGGCTGGCCCTGTCCGTCCACCACGCCGTCAGTGACGGCGTCAGCGCACTGACCCTGCTGCACACCCTCTGGCGGAGCTACACCGCACGAGTGACCGGCCGCCCGCTTCTGCTGCCGCCCCCCACCACCGGCTTGCCCGGCTCCGTCGAGGACCAGTTCCGCGCCCGCTTCTCCACCGAGGAACTGGACGCCTTCCTTGCAGACCGCGCGGCGGGAATGCGGGGCCTCGCCCCCGCGTGCATCCCCGCCCTGGCGGTTCCCGACAGTGCGGGCCCGGGGGCCGGGGTCCACCAACGACGGGTACGGCTGTCCGCGGAGGGCTTCGCCCGACTGACCGGCCTCGCCAAGGCCGCACGCATCAGCCTGCACGCGCTGGCCTGCGGCATCGCCCTGCGCGCGGTCCACTCGCAGACACCGCACCCGGACGAAACCGCCGCCATGACCTGCCTCTCCTCCCTCGATCTGCGGCGTCGCCTGCGCCCGCCGATGCCCCCGCACGAGATGGCGCTGGCGGCCACCGCCTCGCACGCCGTGGTCGAGGTGGGACCCGGTTGCCATCCGGTCGACATCGCCCGCAAGGTGCTGGCCCAACTGCGCGAGGCGGTCCTGAACAACACGGTGCAGAAGGCCATCGCCGCAACCGCCGAGCTGATGGACGACGTGGCCCATGCCCCGATCAGCGTCCTGGTCAGCAACCTCATGACGAAGACCCCGCCGCTCTGCCTCCCTCCCGGCCTGACCTCCGACCCCATCCAGGGGTTCGCCCTTCCCCCCGGGCCGCTCCCCTCCGTCTTCCTCAGCGGCAGCCAGGACGGCACCGCCGGCCTCGACATCACCCTGGTCATGGCCTCGGACTGGTTCACCACGGGGCAGACCGACGAGCTGGCCGACGCGATCGAGCGGGAACTCCACCGCGCGCTGCCCGAGTAGCAGGGGTGGAGCCGTGCCGACGGGGGCGCGAGTACCGCGTTGCGGGGCCTGAGCGGGGCCGCCGCCCGTGCTACGGCGCCTGACGGGGCTGCAGGCGCAGGGAGAGGTTGCGGGGTTCGATGATGCTGTGCCCGACGAGGCGCACCGGGCGCGACGTGGCGGGGACGAGCTTCCACTGGGCCAGGATGGTCGCCAGGGCCAGCATGATGTTCATGACGGTGAAGTCGTGTCCGATGCACTTGCGGCCCCCGGTCCCGAACGGGACCATCGTCATCGCCCGCTCGGCCTTGGCCCAACTGCGCCCGTCTCCGCTCCAGCGCCCGGGGTCGAAGCGGTCCGGCTCCGGAAAGAGGTCGGGCCGGTGTTGGATGATGTAGGGGCTGATCAGAATGTCGGCGCCGGAGGGCACGTGGTGCTCGCCCAGGACGGTGTCGGCGACGGCGATCCTGCTGTACATCCAGGCCGACGGCGTGATCCGGAACGCCTCGGTCACCACGCTCATCAGGATCGGGAGCTGCGGGAGTTGCTCGTGCCGGGCGAGGCCGCCGCCACAGACCCGACCGGCCTCGGCCGCGACCGCCGCGTCGAGTTCGTCATCGAGCGAGAGGAAGTGCAGGGTCCAGGCCAGCATCGCGGCGGTCGTACTGATACCGGCGATGAACATGGTCATCACCTGCTCACGAACTTCCGTGTCCGACATCGCGTTTCCCTCGCCGTCCGCCGTCAGGAACATGGACAGCAGGTCGCCCCGATCGGTGCCGGCGCGGCGGTAGTCCGCGATGGTGGCGTCGATGTGCGTGTAGAGGGACTGCCGGGCCCGAGCGTAGCGGCGGTTGGTCGGCAGCGGGAGTCGGGCGATTCCGGGGGCGACCATCCGCAGGAAGGCACCGCCGGCCAGGGTGTCCACGTCGCTCAGCGTCTGCCGCACCGTGGCGGGGTCCGCGCCGGAATCGGCGAACCATGACGCGAACATCGTCGAGACGGTGATCCGCATCGCGAGTTCCTGCATCACCCGGCAGACCTCCAGGGCCTGTCCCTCGCGCCAGTCCCGCGTGACGACCGCGATTTCACGGCCCGCCAACTCCCCGTACTCCGGCAGCTTTCCGGGGTGGAAGGCCGGTTGGGTCAGCCGGCGCAGCCTGGTGTGCTTCGCGTTGGGACAGGTCGCCAGACCGTCCCCGAAGAACACGGCGATGTTCTCGAAGAAGGGACCGCCCTTGTCGAAGTCGTGATGGCGCCGCACCAGGACCTCGGAGACCAGCTCGGGGCTGCAGACCACGAAGGTGCGGCGGGGACCGAGCCGGATCTCCACCAGATCGCCGTGGGACGGCAGGCTGGTCAGGAACCGGGTGGGATCGAGGAGCAACTGCCGCAGGTGGCCCACGCCCGGCAGCGCACCGGGCGCGCGCGGGACGGGAACCGGGGAGGTGGGAAGAGCGGTTGTCACCATCGTTCGGCCCCCCTGAACACCGGTCCGGTGCGCGTCACGGTCGGTTGCTCCATCGACTGCTCCATTCATGAGCTTCAGCAGGATGGTGCGTTGCCGGGATCGCGCACGGCAATTCCGACCCGGAGAGTCCACTCCAATGGATGATCACAGCGGCGATCCATGACGATGTGACGTTCCGTCATGAGAGGCTGCTCGTGACCCAGGGGGAGCTCGGAAGTCGGCTGCGGTCCCCGAGTTGTGGAACAGGAGAGGGTGGCATGACGAAGGCGGCGGAACAGGATGCGCGCCCGGCGCTGCCCGAAGGGCTTGTCGCGTTGCTGACCGGTCATCTCGACGTCGACGCGGCAGTGGAGCGGCTGACCCCCGCAACGACCTTCGAAAGCCTCGGGATGGACTCGATGTCGTTGATGGAACTGGTCGTGGCGGCCGAGCAGGAGTTCGGGATCGTGTTGCCCGCAGGAGGGTTGGACCTCTTTCCGGACTCGACGCTCGGCGACGCGGCAAGGGCGTTCGAGGATGCGTCCTGAAGTCGCGGTCACGGGGCTGGGTCTGGTGACGCCGGCAGGACACACGGCCGAGGCGAACTGGGCAGCCCTGTGCCGGGGCCGCTCGTTGGCCGCCACCGATCCGGAACTCGCCGGGCTGCCCGTGGACTTCTCCTGCCAGGTGACCGACTTCGATGCCGCGGCCGAACTCGGCCGGTCGCTCGCCCGTCGCGCGGACGGGTTCATCCAGTTCGCCGTGGTCGCCGCGCGACGGGCGGTGGCCGATGCCGCCCTGGAGCCGGGCGCCTGGCCGCCGCAGCGGGTGGGAGTCGTGCTGGGCGTCGGGGCCAACAGCCTGAGCACGTACGTCACCGAGTTCGGCCACCTCGGCCTGGGCAGGCCCGATCGGGTGTCGCCGCTCGCGCTGCCGCGCAGCGTGCCGAGCATGGCCGCGGGCGAGGTCGCGATGGACCTGGGCGCCCAGGGACCCAACTTCATCACGTCCAGCGCCTGCGCCTCGGGCGCGACCGCGGTCGGCGTCGCGCGGGACCTGCTGCTCTCTGGGGCCTGTGACATCGTGCTGGCCGGTGGCAGCGAATCCGCGCGCTCCCGGATGACGGCCACCTGCTTCACCCGGATGCGAGCGCTGTCCCGCAGGCGGGATCATCCGCAGCTCGCCAGCCGGCCCTTCGACGCCGCCCGCGACGGCTTCGTCCTCGGCGAAGGCGCCGCCGTCCTGGTCCTCGAACGCCTCTCCCACGCCCGCGCCCGCGGAGCGCCCGTCCAGGCCGTACTGCGCGGCTACGGCGCCGGTGCGGACGCGCACCATCCGGTGGCCCCGCACCCGGACGGCAGGGGAGCGGTCCAGGCCCTGCGCGCTGCTCTGGAGGACGCGGCCTGCGAACCGGCGGACGTGGGGCTGGTGAACGCGCACGGCACCTCGACGCCCCTGAACGACGCGGCCGAGGCCGCGGCTCTCACCCGAGTGTTCGGGGACGACATACCACCCGTCACGGCCGCCAAAGGCGTGATCGGCCATGCCCTCGGGGCAGCGGGAGCGATCCAGGCGGTGTATACGGTCCTCGCCCTGCGCCATCGGACCGTGCCGCCGGTGGCGAACTTCGAGGGCCAGGACGGCGACCACAAGTTGGACGTCGTCGCCGGAAGTCCCCGCCCGCTGGGAAAGGGCGCGGGCATCAGCTGCTCGTTCGGATTCGGTGGCCAGAACGCCGTCCTGCTGTTCACTTCCCACTGAACCGGCTCGTCCTCCCCGTCAGGGGCACCCAGGAAAGAGAAACTCGGATGACCTTAGCCGGAATCGTCTTCACAACGCCGTGGCAGCTGCGCGTCAACCCACATCTGGACCAGGCCCGCGACGAGGCGATCGCATGGATGGCGGACTTCGGCCTCCTGCACGGGGAACAGGCAGTGACGGACTTCGTCGAGTGGCGCCTGGCAGAGGTCGCGGCGTACTTCTACCCGAACGCGGCAGCCGATCAATGTGCCGTGGCCGCGCAGATGATGGGCTGGTACTTCCTGCCGTTCGACGACCAGTTGGACGGCGAACTGGGTTACTCGCCGCGCCGCGTCGCCGACGTGTGCCGGCAGCTGATCGACATCGTGCACGGCGGCCGGGCGCCGCGGCAGGCGGCACCGACCGTCGTGGCGTTCGCCGATCTGTGGCCGCGGATGGTGCGGACGGCCTCCCCGACGCTCCGCGCCCGCCTGGCCGGGAACTGGTCCTCGTACTTCTCCTCCCAGGTGACCGAGGCGCTCGACCGCGTCAACGGCTACGCCTACACCGACTTGACCGAGTACTTCTGGCTGCGGGCGGCGTCCACCTGCGCGTTCGGGCAGAACGACCTGGCCGAGTGCTGGGGCGGCATCGAGGTGCCCGCCGAGCTGTGGCACCACCCGCTGCTGATGCGGATGCGGCAACTGGCCGCCGATGTGGTGGCGTTGTGCAACGACGCCACCTCGACCTCGCACGAGGACGTCACCGGCCTGCACAACGCGCTGCACATCATCGAGCGCACCCGGGGCTGCGACCGCCCCGAAGCACTGCGGCAGGCCGCCGCGCTCGCGCAGGGGAAGGTGGACGAACTCGCCGTGCTGGAGAGCGAGGACCTCGCGAGGATGCTGCACCGCCTCGGCCCGACCGACGCCGAGGCGCTCCTGGGATACCGGGACGTCCTGCACGACTGGATCTGCGGCGACTTCGAGTGGGAACGGACCTCCACCCGCAACCAGAGCCACCGCACCGTCCCGGACTGGGCCGCCTCGCTGCTGGTCCCGGCCGGAGGCTCGCGCTGACTACCGGTAGTCGAGGAGATGCCGGAGACGGCGACGCGGACCGTTCCCCGCCCCGGTGAGGTCCCGGGAACGAGTACGGGTGCTCCTTGCGCCCAGCGTCCGCATCCGGCGCCCGCCCCGGCGCGCCAGGCGGGCGCCGGGCGCAGGACCGCCGGCCATGGCTGTGGACAGGCGGCGAGCAGGCCCGTTCGCTGACTCTCCGCGGACAGCCGGGTGCGCCGGGGCCGGATCGCCGCGCGGAACCGTCAGCCGGTCGGTCGGGCGGCAGGCAGTCGGGCGGCCGAGGTGCCCAGGCCGGTCGGGCCGATCGGGGGCCGGGAAGAGGCCACCGCTGCTGCCCGGTGGGCCTGGAAGCGGGCCTCCACCGAGGGGCCGACCAGCTCCTCGCCGAAGAGCTCGCGCAACCGTGCCGCCACCGGGGCCCTGAGCGGGATGCGGTGGCCGAGGCGCCGCTCGTGGTAGCGCTCCATCATCTGCACGAAGAGCAGGCCGCTGCGGGCGTAGTGGACGAGTCCCTCGGGGCCCCGCTGCGCACCAGGTCGTCGATCAGGTCGAGGTAGACGCCGTGGTAGGCCTGCTGCCGGTCGGCGGCGGTCCGCGGTCCGGCGGTGGGTTGGTGGACGTCGAGCCGGTAGACGTCGAGTGCCGACTTGGCCAGGTCCATCGAGATGGCGTCGGCCATGGCGCTGTCCATCAGCCAGCCGGAGGTGGCCGGGCCGGTGCCGCAGGCGCGGGCCACCACGATGCCGCAGCCGTAGGTGTTGGCGGAGTGCAGGCGGTAGACGCAGGCGTCCCAGACCCCGGCGGCGTCGTTCAACCGGGCGGGCAGCCCGGTGCTCCCGGCCACGGTGTGGTCCAGCTTCTCCGCGTACTGGTGGACGGACTCGCGGACCAGCGAGAGCAGGGCGTGCACGGCGTCGTGCCGCCAGCCGAGCCGTTCCAGGGCGGCGACCACGCTGCCGGCCGAGTGGCCGTACAGCCGGAAGCGGCCGCGGACCAGGTCCAGCGGCGGGATGCACAGGTCGTCGACGATGCTGCTCAGCGCGATGTAGTGCGGGTAGGCCGGGGCGCGGGAGTAGTCCTCGCCGAACCAGAGGGCCGACCACTGGAGCGCGTCCCGGCAGACGTGGGCGGCGAGTTCCCCGGCGCTTGCGATCGTGCTTGCGGGCCCAGTCCGAGTAGTCGATGCGCGCTCCCTGCCCGGCGTCGGCCCGGGCCGTGGCCGCCAGCAGCAGCGGCCAGAGGTTGGTCTCGTGGGTCTGCGAGGTGCCGGCGGCGTAGCCCGCGCCGCCCATCAGCGCGAACAGGTCCGCGGTGGCCTTGTTGTACCGGGAGCGGGTGGTGCGTGGCAGGCCCTGGAGCGGTGCCGTGCGGGGGTGGTGCAGGAAGGTGCAGGCCGTGGTGGCGGGTGGGTTCGGCGCGCGCCGGGGGCGCGCCGGTCCGGTCCCCGCGGGCCGTGCACCGGGCGGGTCGGACGGCGCTTCGCCCGGCCCGGCCCCGCCGGCCGGATCCCGGCCAGCCGCGGGGCGGCTCGCCGGGCCGGGGTGCGTCGGCGGTGTCGGGGGCGTCGGGGGTGTCAGCCGACGGTCAGGCGGAACGGGCCGGCCAGGACCGAGTAGCCGTCGTTGGCCAGGTAGTAGACGTCGTACTGGCCCGCGCCGTTCAGCTTGCCGGTGGCGAAGGTGACCGCGCCGCTCTGGTTGGGCGTGTAGGCCCAGGTCAGCGAGGACTTGGAGCCCGGGGTCACGCCGGCCGGGTAGATGCCGACCCAGTTCTTCGCGCTGACCTGCGAGGTGTTGGGCAGCGCGTAGCGGAGGGTGACGTTGCCGCCGTTGGCCACGGCGTTCAGGTCGCCGGTCAGCGTCGGCCCGGCCGCCGTGGCGGGGGCGAAGGCGGCGTTGAGCGGGGTGGCGTAGGTGTCGTTGGCGGTCAGGCCGGGCAGGCCGAGGGCCGACTCGATGGTGCGGCCGATGCTGTAGTGGTCGTAGTGCGTCGGGCTGCTGGTGCCGGCGGGGACGGTGCCCTGCGAGCCGAGGACCACGGTGGCGACGTGGTCGTAGCCCTCGCTCTCGCTCTCGTCCCAGGTCAGCACGAGCAGGGAGCGCTGCTGGGTCCAGGCGGGCGAGGCCAGGATCGGGGCGATGGTCTGCTTCAGCCAACCGTCCTGGGTCTGCAGGCTGGTGGCGTTGCCGTTGCCGGAGGCCTCGCCGTCGTAGTAGTCGTCGGCGGCGATCCAGGAGAAGTTCGGGGTGGTGGCCGCGCTCTTCAGGTCGGTGGTCAGCTGCGAGGTGTCGAAGAGGTGCGCCGCGCAGCGGGCCGGGTTGCCGCTGATGTCGGTGTAGTTGATGAACGGGGCGTCGTCCGGCTCGTACTTGGCGTCGTACTGGGTGGTGGTGTTGCAGGGGGTGCCCATGCCCTGCTCGTAGGCCTTCCAGGTCTTGCCGGCCGCCTCGACGGTGTCACCGAGGTTGCGCTGCGGGGAGTTGATGTTGGGCCAGTAGGTGGCGCCCTTGGTGTAGGTGTCGCCGCCCGCGATGGCGAGGTAGTTCTCGTCGCTCGGGTGGTAGACGCCGTGGGCGTCGGTGAGGGTGGCGCCCTGGGACATCAGGCTGTGGATGTACGGGGTGTCCGTCGGGTCGTTCATGACCTCGGAGTAGTCCGTGTTCTCCATCATTACCGTGAACACGTGGTCGTAGCCCGGCACCGCGGAGGCGGGCGGGGCCGCCGGCGCCGGGGCGGCGACCGGGGTGTCGAGGGTGAGCGAGAGGTTGTCCAGGTAGCCGGTCTCGTTGGAGGTGGAGAGGAACTGCACCTCGACCTGGATCGACCGGGTGCCCGCGGGCACCGCGCCGGTGGCGCTGCGGGAGAGGAACTTGGTGAGCAGGCCGCGGTCGGTCGCGGAGACGGTGGGCAGCTTGGCGGTCGGGCCGACCGGCCGGCCGGTCGCGTCCTGGAAGTGCAGGCTGACGGCGACGTAGCCGCTGTAGACGGTCCAGCCGCCCAGCCAGCCGGAGAGGTCGTAGTGCACCCCGCCGCCGTCGATCGCGGTGGCCGCCGAGGAGACGTCGACGGTCTGCGTCATCGCGCCGTCGCCGAAGTTGCCGGGCCCGAAGAAGGCCTTGCCGAGCGAGCCGCCGCTCGGCACGCCGAAGGAGCCGACCGAGCTGCACATGACGTCGACGCCGCCGGCCTCCACCGTCCAGCCGGGGACGGTGGAGGCCGCGCTCCAGTCGTTGGTGCAGGAGCCGCCGGCCTCGGCGTCGCCGTTGACGATCAGGTTGCCGCTGGACGCCGCCGCCTGCGCGGGCGCGGGTGCGGCGACGGCCAGCGCGCCGACGAGCGGGAGGGTGGCGAACAGCCCGCCGAGGGAGCGCAGGTGCGGTCGCATACGGGTACCTCGTCCTGGTGTGGGGGGTGACCGCCGCGGCGGTGTGCCGGGGCGGTGTGCCGTGAACGGGACATGGATACGCGTCGTTGCTGTCCTGCGGAAGACTGTTGGGCGAACTTGATCAGACAACTTCGGATCAGGCGTGCAGCCAGCCGAGGCTGAAGTCCCCTCCGCTCAGGGGGGAGTTCTGGGTGAGCGGCGTGCTGCCGCGCTCGATGTCGGTGGGGTTGACGGTGCCGGCGTCGGCGAGCGGGCTGCCGTCGACGGTCACGCCGGTGAAGTCGATCGGGTCGAACCGGGCGACCGGCGGGATGCTGCTGCCGAGGTCCTCGACGATCGCCTCGGCGGAGGAGAGTTGGTCGCTGCCGGTCTTCCGGTAGGTCTTGGACCAGCCCTGGGTGGTGTCGGACTCGGTGAGGGTGAAGGTGGTTCCGCTGACCGTGACGGAGGCGGTGATCCGGTCCCCGGGCACGACGGTCTCGGTGAAGTAGATCGAGTTCGCCGGGTACATCTCGACCCACGGGTGGTAGCCGGGGACGCCCCTGGTGCAGTCCTGGTCGAAGCCGATCTGCTCGACGGTGTCCGAGCTCCAGCCGTCGATGCCGATCCACGGCGAGACCGCGCTGGTGCGGGCGGTCGAGCAGTCGAGCGCCGGGACGTTCCAACTCCCGCTGACCGACGTGTAGGTCCCGCCGGTGACGGCGTAGCCGCCCCAGATCTGGTTGCTGTGGGTGCGTGCGTGGTGGTCGAGGTGGTGGTCGAAGTGCGGGAACGCCTGGCCGGCGCCGGTCGCCGGGGTGGCGTTCGCCGGAGCGGCGGCGGCGAGCGCCAGCGCGAGCAGCGCCGGTGCCAGCGCGGCCAGGGCGGTCTTGGTGCGGCGTGCGTGGAGCGTCATGGGGGTTCTCCAGCTTGTCGCGGTGCGGGTGGGGGCGGTTCGGCGTGGGGGTCGTACGCGGTGCGGAGACGCGGCGGTGCGGCGTGCGGAAACGCGGCGGTGCGGAGGCGCGGCCATGCAACGTGCGGACGCGCGGAACTCCTGGTGCGCGGAACTGCGCCGTCGGGCGGCAGTTCGAAAGCGTATGGACGAATTCACTGAGCCACAAGGGTGAATGGCGAACCACGCCGGTCCGGCACGGCCGGGGCCGGCCCGCCCGTGGCGGTGCGCGGTGGCGGTGGCGGTGTCCAGGGTGATCGTCCGGTCGTTGGACGGGGCGACGACGTCCCCGGTACCCGCGCAGGGACGCTCCGGGTGCGCCCCGCGCGGAGCCCGGTCTGAGGGTGAGGTGTGCATGGGTCGGTTGACCGAGGGCGCTGGAGGCGCGTCCGCTGCACCGTCGGTGGCCGTCGCGGTCGCGGCGGGGCCGCCGGCCCCGCCCGATCGCCGACGCCTCACGGCGTTGGACGCGTTTCGCGGGTGCCTCGTCGCCCTGCGCATCCTCATCGGCAGCCAGGTGGCGGAGCTCGCGGCTCCCGCCCTGCTGCACGCGGACGGGTTCGGGCTGACGGTCGCCGACCTGGTCGCTCCCGGGTTCCTGTTCATCATGGGGATGGCGGTGCCGGTGTCCATGTCGGCCTTCCTGCGGCCGCCGGCCGAGGGGGCGGTGGGCGGACCGACCCGCAGGCCCCAGCTGCTGCGCATCGCGCGCCGGGCCGCCCTGCTGTACGCGATCGGCATGTTCCTCAACGCGTACCCGTTCCTGCCCGAGGTCCTGGCGCAGCTGCGGTTCGTCGGCGTGCTGCAGCGACTCGGCGTCGTGTACCTGGTGGTGTCGCTGCTGTACGTCACCTGCGCCTGGTCGATGCTGCCGGTCGGCGTGCGCCCCCGGGCTCTCCGGGTGTCGATCCGGACGTCGGTCCGGGCGTTCCTGCTGGGCGGCTTCCCGCTCGGGTGCGTCGTCCTGTGGATCGTGGCGACGTACTCCTTCCACAGTCCGTGGCCCGAGTGCGCCGGCGTCCACGGCCTGGTGCGGGACTGTTCGCTCGAGGCCTACGTCGACACGAGCCTGTGGGGCGTCCGGCACAACTTCAACGGCGCCGTGTTCGACCCGGAAGGCCTCCCGTCGACGCTGGTGGCCGTGGTCAACTGCTGGGCGGGTCTCGTCGTCGGCATGGACCTGGTCCGCAACCGGCGGCGCTACCGGACGACCGGTGGCGTCCGCCGGCGGGCGTCGCTGCTGATCGCCGCCGGCGTGGTGGGCATCGCGGCTGGTCTGACGCTAGGTCAGGTCATTCCGATCGGCAAGCAGTTGTGGACCCCTTCGTACGCCCTGGTGACCACCGGGATCATGGCCGCCGGCTTCGGCGCGGTGCTGCTGGCGTTCGACGGGGGGTGGTGGCGCCGGACCCCCTGCGGCGACACGCTGGTGGCCCTGGGCCGCAACCCGCTGTTCTTCTACGTGCTGTCCGAGCTCGTCACCGACACCCTCGACTACCTCCCGGTCCGCCACCACGGCGCAGCGGGGTCGGTGTGGAGCGTGGGCGCCGAGGTCGGCCTCGCCTCGTGGCTGCCCGCCCCGCTGGCGAGCGTGGTGTGGGCGCTGCTCTGGCTGTTGGTCTGCTACGTGCCGCTCGCCAGGCTGCTCGTGTCGCGCGGGTGGTACATCCGGGTGTGACGCTCCGCCTGGTCCGTCGTGCTCGTGCGGTTGCGCCACTGCGGGCCGGCCCCCAGCGCGGCGCTGGCCAGGGCGTGGATGGTGACCAGGCACAGGGCCGTGCGGTAGACGGTCTGCTGGAGGGGCACGAGCCACAGGTGGCGCAGGCTCTCCCGGTCCTGGCGCAGCGCGTAGGCGGCGAGGGCGAGTTGGGCGAGGCTGAACGCGGCCCAGGTGTAGCCGGGGGCGGGGCTGACGCCGAAGGCGAGCCCGTAGAGGGCGGCGGCGTCCAGCAGGGGCGCGGCGAGCGGGAGGGCGAGTTGGAAGAGCAGCAGGTAGGGGAGGGTGCGGCGGCCCAGCCGGCCGGCGGTGCCGCGCTCGGCGACGGCCTGCCGGTGCTTCCAGATCGACTGCAGGGTGCCGTAGGCCCAGCGGTAACGCTGGTGCCACAACTCCCGTACGGTAGTGGGGACATGGGTGGAGGCGTGGGCGTCGCCGCGGTAGACGACGCGCCAGCCGGCCCGGCACAGGGCCATGGCGATGTCGGTGTCCTCGGCGATGGTGTCGGCGCTGATGCCGCCGCAGGACTCGAGGGCCGACCGGCGGAACGCGCCGATCGCTCCCGGCACCGTGGGACTGGCGCCGAACAGGTCGAACAGGCGGCGTTCCAGGCCGAAGCTCATGACGTACTCGAGGTGCTGCCAGAGCGGCAGCAGTCCGGTCCGGTTGGCGACCTTGGTGTTGCCGGCGACCGCGCCGACCGAGGGGTCCGCGAAGGCGGCGGCCAGGCGGGCCACGGCGCCGGGGGCGAGCACGGTGTCGGCGTCGACCATCAGGATCACGTCGTGTGCGGCGTGGGCGATGCCGGCGTTCAGGGCGGCGGGTTTGCCCTGGTTGGGCTGGGTGAGGACACGGACCCGGGGGTCGTCCACGGCCGCGGCGGCCGCCGTGGTGCCGTCGACCGAGCCGTCGTCGACGACGACCACGTCGATGTCGGGGCAGCCGCCCGCCAGCAGGGCGCGCACGCAGGCGGCGATGGTCTCCTGCTCGTTGTACGCGGGGACCACGACCGAGACGGGCAGCTCCGTGGAGGCCGGTGCCCCGGCGCCGGTGCGCCGGCGGTGCGCGGCCGCGGCGGCGGCGAGCAGCAGCAGGCGGACGGCGGTGAGCCCCGCCACCGCGGCCAGCAGCCAGGCGGTCGCGGTGGGCACGGCGAAGGCGGCCTGGAGCACGGCGATCAGCGCGGTGCCGTACCAGCGGTCGAGCCGCGGGGCCGGGCTGCTCTGGGGTGGCAGGCCGACCGCCTGGCTGAGGGTGGTGAAGCGGTACCCGCGGGCCTTGAGCGTGTCGATGAACTGCCCCAGGGCGGCGACGGTGCGGGAGCGGTCGCCGCCGCCGTCGTGCATCAGGACGACGGCCCCCTGCCCCGGGGCCGGCACGGCCTGGCGCACGATGTCCTCGACCCTGCCGCCCTCCCAGTCGAGGCTGTCCTGGGTGGACAGCACGGTGAGGTAGCCGAGGGCTCCGGTGCGCCGGATCGCCTGCCAGTCCCGGTTGCTGACGGCATCGGGCGTGGAGGAGTAGGGCGGCCGCAGCAGCGTGGTGCTCCGGCCGGTGGCCCCGGCCAGCACGGCGCGACCGGCGGCGAGTTCCAGCTGCACCCGCCAGGTCGGTGCGGTGGCCAGGTCGGTGTGGGTGAAGGTGTGCAGGCCCACCTCGTGGCCCGCAGCCGTCTCCGCGCGGACCAGGTCGGGGTGTTCGGCCACGTGCTCGCCGATCACGAAGAACGTCCCCGGGACCTGCTCGGCGGCCAGCAGTCGCAGGATCTGCGGGGTCCAGGTGGGGTCCGGGCCGTCGTCGAAGGTCAACGCGACCGTTCCCGGGCGCACGCCGGAGCTGACGGGCGTGCCGCCCCGGGCGTCGACCACGGGGCCGCCGCCGGACACGGACCCCGGCACGAGGTCGTCCGGTCCCGGGCTCTCGGTGGTGCCGGCCGCGCCCACGCCGCGGATGACCGAGGTGGCCAGGAACAGGGCCAGCAGGAACACCGTCAGGACGCTCGCCAGGACCCACCAGTGCCCGCGGGGCGTGAGGACCCTCATCGCAGCCCGCTCGTGCTGCCGACCCCGACCGGCCCGGCTGCCGGTGCGTGCGGGTCGGTGTACAGGACGGCGCCGGCGACCGCGAGGAGGCCCAGGCAGCCCAGGTACACCAGCACGCCCGTGGCGGTCACGACCGCGCGGCGCAGGCCGCGTGGATCGTCGAACACGGACGACGCCGCACTGGTCGGGTCGACGGATGAGGGACCCACGAGGGTGTCGGTCATGCCACCGGATGCCGGGAAGGTCACGTGTGCTCCTGCCAGGGGCGCGGGCGTTCCCCCGGAGGAACGAGCCGGATCCCCGTGAGGCGACGGGGGATACGGCGAACGGGTCAACCTGACGGTGACAGGGTCGGCCGTTCGGGAGACCGATGTCGACTTCCGGGCCCCGCCGATCGTTAGCATCGCGCCGTCTGCCCGCCGCTGCCCGCCGCTGCCCACCGCTGGCCGCCGGGTCGCGCCGGCGACTCGCCCCACCGGCGGTTCAGCCCGCCGGCGACTCAGCCGGCCACCACCCCGGACCCGGACGAACTGGACCCGCCGATGCCCGCGTCGCAGGAGCCCATCCCGCAAGGACCACCCGCACCGCGGCCGCGGGCCGGGCGCGGCCGAGCAGCGGCCCGCCTGGCCTGCGGCCTGGCGCTGGCCTTCGCCCTGCTCGGCACGGGCCTGCAACTCCACCACCGGCTCACCACCATCGACCTCCCGGGCGTCAATCCGCCGACCCAGGACGGCTTCACCCTCACGGTGTACTACACGCCCGGCGAGTCGTTCTTCCACGGCCCCCGGCGCAGCATCCGCGACCAGGGCTGCGACGGCCGGAGCCTGTCGGACGACCATCCCGGCGACTACCTCGACCGCGTCGCCCTGGAGGGCTACGGCCGGACCGTCCACGGGGACTACCTGGGCTGGGACTTCACCCGGCACTGCTACTTCTCGACCAGCCGGCCACCCGTCGGCTCCCACGACAACCCGCTCGTGCCCTGGCAGTCCGTCGCCGCCAACCACCTGGCACCGGGCACGCGGATCCACGTCCTCGACTGCGGGCAGGGGCTCTCGCCCGACACCTGCGCGCGGGTCAAGTCCGCGAACTGGCAGGTGGACGACCTGTGCAGCATCGGCTGCGACGACGCCAAGCACCTCGACCTGTACATCGGCGAGCAGACCGAGCGCGGTCTCGAGGACCAGGAGTCCTACTTCGTCACCACGAGCGCGAGGGTCCAGGCCGGCAAATGATCTGTCGTCCCGGTGGCAAATGATCTAGGGTTACAGGAACTTGACGATGATCAGGCCGGATGATGGTGTCCCCTTTACCGTTTCACCGAGCACATCGGGTCCGGCCACGGAAGGAGCGCAGTGCCTCCCGTACGCCCGAATCGCCGTTCCCTCATAGCCGGTGGCCTCGCCGTGGCCGCCGCGGCTGCCGTTCCGCTGTCGGTGTCGACACCTGCGGTGGCGGCGGATCCCGTGCAACTCCGGCTGGACGGGCCGAGCGGGCCGCTGCCGGTGGGGGCGGTGGAGCTGCACCTGGTCGACCCGGCGCGGACCGATCCCTGGTCGGGACAGGCGCGCGAGGTGATGGTGACCGTGACGTATCCGGCCGCCGAGGTATGTGACCGCGCGCTGCTGCCCTGGCTGCCGGCCGGGGCCGAGCGGGCGCTGAAGGCGCGCTTCGGGGGAGCGGTGGATGGCTACGCGTTCCCGACCACCCACAGTGCGGACCGCGCGCCGGTCCGGCCGGGCCGCCGGCCGGTGCTGCTCCACTCGCCGGGCTTCACGTCGGACCGCACCTTCAACACGCTGGTCATCGAGGAACTGGCCTCCTGGGGCTACGTGGTGGCCGCGCTCGACCATCCCTACGACTCGGGCGAGGTGGAGTTCCCGGACGGCCGAGTGGTGGTCGCCCGCCCCGACGGGCCGAGCGACGCGGCCAAGGTCGCCGCGGTCGCGCTGCGGGCCGCCGATCTGCGGTTCGTCCTGGACCAGTTGACCGTGCTGGAGCGGGGCGGCAACCCCGACGCCGAGGGGCGTCCGCTGCCGCACGGGCTGCGCGGGGCGCTGGACCTCGAGCGGGTCGGCGCCTTCGGGCACTCCCGGGGCGGCGCCGCGGCGGCCTACGTGATGGACCTGGACGAGCGGGTGCGGGCCGGCGTCAACCTGGACGGCGCACTGTACGGTCCGGTGGTCGAGCGCGGTCTCGACCGGCCGTTCCTGCTGCTGGACACGGCGGTCCACGACGGGCTGAAGCAGGACCCGACCTGGGCGCCGTTCTGGGCGCAGCTGAGCGACTGGCACCGCTGCCTGCGGCTCGCGGACGCGGGCCACGAGTCCTTCATCGACATCGTGGCCATCGCACCGCAGCTCCCCGCGCCGGTGCGCCAGGCACTGCCGGTCGGCACGATCCCCGCCGACCGGGCGGTGGCCGCCGTGCGGGCGACCGTGCGGGCCTTCTTCGACCTCCAACTGCGCGGCCGCCATGACGCCGGGCAGCTGCTCTGGGGTGCCTCGCCGCGCTACCCCGAGATCGGGTACATCACCGGGTAGCGGGCACTCTGGTGGCATGGACCAGAACACGGACACGGGCAGGGACACGCAGGACACGGACACGCAGCACACGGACCAGGGTGGGTGCCCGCTCGGCGGGCGGGTCGCGCTCGTCGCCGGGGCGACCCGCGGGGCCGGGCGGGCGCTCGCCGTCGAGCTCGGGCGCGGCGGGGCCACCGTCTACGTCACCGGCCGCACCACCCGGGAGCGGGTCAGCGAGGTGGGCCGGCGCACGGAGACCATCGAGGAGACCGCGGAACTGGTGACGGCGGCCGGGGGCACCGGGATCGCGGTGCCCACCGACCACCTGGCGGAGGAGCAGGTGCGGGCCCTCGTCGAGCGGATCGATCGTGAGCAGGGGCGGCTCGACATCCTCGTCAACGACCTCTGGGGCGGCGAGCACCTGCTCATGGACTCCGTCTTCGGCAGGAAGAGCTGGCAGACGCCACTCGACGTCGGCCTGCGGATCCTGGACCTCGGGGTGCGGTCGCACCTGATCACCGCGGCGCTCGCGCTGCCGCTCCTGGTGCGGTCGGCGGCGCCGCTGCACGTGGAGGTCACCGACGGCACGGCGGTCTCCAACCGCCGGTACCGCGAGAACCTGTACTACGACCTGGCGAAGAACGCCCCGATCCGGATCGCCTTCGGGCTGGGCGAGGAGCTGGCGGAGTTCGGGGGCACGGCGGTCGCCGTGACGCCGGGATTCCTGCGCTCGGAGCAGATGCTCGCGCACTTCGGCGTCAGCGAGCGGAACTGGCGCGACGCCGTCGCCCAGGACCCGGACTTCGCCATCGCCGAGTCGCCGTACTACCTGGCCCGCGCCGTCGCGGCACTCGCCGCCGACCCCGACCGGGCGAACCGCTGGAACGGAAAGTCCACCTCCAGCGCGGAGCTCGCCCGGGCCTACGACGTGCGGGACGTGGACGGCAGCCGGCCGGACGCCTGGGCGTACTTCGAGGAGGTCAGGTTCGCCGGGAAGGAGGGCTCGGCGGAGGACTACCGCTGAGTCCGTAGGATCGGGGACGTGGCCTCCTACCGAAGCGGCACGCCGCGGTACCTCCGGATCGCCTGGCGGCTCCAAGAGCGCATCGACGCCGGTGAGTTCCCGCCCGGTGCCCGGCTGCCCAGCGAGCCGGAGCTGTGTGCCGAGTTCGAGGTCAACCGGCTCACGATCCGTCAGGCGGTCGCCGAGCTGGAGCGTGCGGCGGCGGTGGAGATCCGGCGCGGCGTCGGCACCTTCGTGCGCCGGCCGCCGATCCGGCTCTCGGTCGCCGTCGACCCGCGCCGCCAGCAGCTCGACCTCGGCAGCGTGCAGCACGCCCGGCCGGTCGGCAGTACCGACCATCCGGGCGAGCGCATCGTGGCCGTCCAGCCCGGCGACACCGGCCTGTGGGGCCGGGAGGCCGCGCAGCACCTCGGCCGGGAGGCCGCGGAGCTGACCCGGATCGAGACGCTGATCCCGGTGGGGGCCACGGACGCCGCCGTCAGCAGCTACTGGCTGCCGACGGGACTGCTGCCGAACGAGCTGCTGGCGGGCGAACTGCCGGCGGCCGGGACCGCCGCGACAGGTGAGGCCGGGAATCTGCTGGTCGCCTTCACCCGGGCCACCGGCATCCGGCTGGAGTACGACTGGCGGGCGTTCAGCGCGGTCGCGGCCGACCTCGTGGACGCCGAGCTGCTCGGCGTCCCGGTCGGGGCGCCGCTGCTGGTCCGCGAGGGGGTCAGCGGCCGGGCGGACGGGGAGCCGG
This sequence comes from Kitasatospora sp. LaBMicrA B282, assembly GCF_050325825.1. Lineage (NCBI taxonomy): Bacteria > Bacillati > Actinomycetota > Actinomycetes > Kitasatosporales > Streptomycetaceae > Kitasatospora > Kitasatospora sp. LaBMicrA B282. The sequence continues at coordinate 21,132 of NZ_JBNQTI010000017.1, read as the reverse complement.
TGCTCTACGTCCGCCGGCGGATCAAGGGCGATGCGATGCGCTTCGTGCTGCGCTACCGCGACCACAACGGCTGAGCCGGCCGCGCCAGGGGTGCGCGGCCGGCTCAGCGGTCCGGTGGGGTCGGGGCGGGCCAGTCGGTCAGGCGGCCCGGTTGAGCAGCAGCTCGCCGGCCAGGCGGCGGATCTCCGGGTGGGCCTCCCGGAAGGTCAGGCGCCGGTCGTCCGGCTGCGGGGTGGCCACCGCCCGCCCGGCCACGATCTCGTTCAGCGCCTCGACCAGGACCTCCCCGCACAGCTCGTTGAGCCGGTGGATCAGCTGCGGCAGGCCGGTGCCCGGCGCCGGCTCGAGCCGCCGGCTGACCAGGATCGGCCCGCGGTCCACCCCGGCGTCGATCAGGTGGGCGGTGGCCCCCTGCGGCAGGTTGTGGATGACCGACCAGATGTACGGGTGGTTGCCGCGCACCTCCGGCAGGAAGCCCGGGTGCACGTTGATGATCCCGTGCGGCGCGGACGCGATGACGTGGTCGCGCAGGATCCGGGTGTCGCCGAGCACGCCGACGTCCGCCCCGGCCTCCCGGAGCAGCTGCCCGACCTCGGGGGCGTTGTGGTCGGCCACCGTGACGTGGCGGATGCCGTACTCGGCGCAGAGCGCCGCGGTGCTCGGCGCCGGGCGGAAGCCGGCGACCTTGGTCAGCTCGGTCAGCTGGGCGGTGCGGCCCTGCTCGGCCAGCGTGGACTCCTCGTCGATCACCAGCGCCGGCCGGTAGCCGGCGGCCAGCAGCAGCTGGAGCATCAGCACGCCGCGCGGGTGGTCCTTGAGGTTGAGGTAGGCGAAGCGCAGCTCGGCCGGAGCCGTGCAGCCGGGGATCGCCATGCGGCGGGCGGCGTCGTCGGGCTGGGTGTGCGTCGGGGTGGGCATGGGGGTTCCTCCGGGAGGGGCGTGGGGGGGTGTTACCTGACGGACTGGAGCAGCTCGGAGAGCGTCCGGCTGCGCTGCTTGAGGGGGGTCGGGGCCGGGGCTGCGCTGGGCTCGGCGGTGTCGGGACCGGTGGCCGGCCGGCGCTCGCGCAGCCAGTCGGCCAGCTTGGCCACGGTGTCGAGCTCGAAGAGCTGGGGGTAGCGGAAGTCGACGCCGAACCGGTCGGTGATCCGGCTGGCCAGCCGCAGGCCCATCAGCGAGTGGCCGCCGAGCCGGAAGAAGCCGTCGTCGCGGCGGACCACGGGGGTGCCGAGCACCGTGCGCCACAGCTCCGCGATCTCCGCCTCCAGGTCGTCGCGGTAGGCGGGCGCCGGCGCGGCCGGTTCGTCCGCCGCGGGCTCCGCCGGGTCGGCCGCCACGGCGTCCGGGTCCGTGGCCGCAGCCCCGGCCGGTGCCCCGGTGGCCGGCCCCTGCACCCAGACCGCGTGGCGCTGGTGCACCTCGGCCCGGGAGACCACCGTCACCGGCAGTCCGGCCTGCCCGACCACGGCCGCCACCGCGGCCAGGGCCTGCTCGCCGGTCAGCGCGAACCGGTCCAGCGGGGTGCGGACCTGCCGCTCGGGTTCGCCGGCCAGCCGCCAGCCGTCCCAGGTGGCGGCGAGCCAGCGGTCGTCGCCGGCCGCCCAGCGCTGCTCGCAGAAGGCCTCGACGGCCGCGTTGGCCGCCGCGTAGGCGGCGAGCCCGGGGCCGCCGAACCAGGCGGCGTTCGAGGAGAAGGTCAGGCAGAAGTCGAACTCCCGCCCGCGCAGCGCCGCGTCGAGGGCCTGGGCGCCCAGCAGCTTGGGCCGCAGCTGCTCCGCGAAGTGCGCCGCCGTCAGCGCCGCGCCGAGCGAGCGGATGGAGGCACCGGTGGTGACCGCGGCGGCGTGGAAGACGCCGGCCGGCGCCTGCCCGGCGGCCGTCAACCGGTCGAACAGGGCGCCGAGCGCGGCGCTGTCGGTCGCGTCGCAGCGGACGACCTCGACCGCCTCCGGGTGCTCGGCGAGCAGGGCGTCCAGCGCGGCGGAGGTCAGCGGGTCCAGACCCGGGTACCCGTCCGGGCCGCGCTCGGGTCGCCCGCGCCGGGTGGCCAGCACCACCCGGGCGCCGTACTCGGCGCACAGCTGCCGGGCGACGTGCAGGCTGAACCGCCCGATGCCGCCGGTGAAGACGTACGTGCCGCCCGGGCGGAACCGGCGCAGCGGGGCGCGCTCGCCGCCGACCCCGGCGGGCACCAGGGTGCGCAGCCAGCGCCCGCGCCCGCGGACGGCGCGGACCGTCTGCTCGGCGGGCTCGGCGAGCTCGGCCAGCCAGCCCGCCGGCTCGGCGTCGGGCAGCACGTCGACCACCTGCCAGCGCAGCCCCGGGCTCTCCTGGCCGAGCACCCGCAGCGCGGCGACCGCAGCCGCCCGGTCGGGCGCCACCTGCTCGCCGTCCTCGACGGCGGCCGCACCGGTGGTGACCAGGGTGACCGTCAACCGCCGGACGCCGACCGCCTCGACCGCCGCCGAGACCGCGGTGGCCACCGCGGCGGGCAGCTCCCAGGGCTGCCCGGAGCCGCTGCCGAGGGCGGTCAGCACCAACTCCACCTCGCCCGAGCCTGCGGTCCCGGTCAGCTCGGCCAGCTCAGCCAGCTCAGCCAGCTCAGCCAGCTCGGCCAGGTCGGTGAGTGTCCGGGCGTCGCCCAGCGCGCCGTGCGGCCCGCCGAGCCGGTGCACCAGCCGCACCGCCCCGCTGCTCCGGGCGGCGCGCAGCGCGGGCAGCCGGGACCAGCTCGGCGCGGTGTACCACTGCGCGGGGTCGGCCAGCGCGGCCACCGCCGCCTCCGGGCCGGTGGCCGCACCGCCGCCCGCCGCCGGGCCGGCCCAGTGCCGGACCCGGGCGAACCGGTAGCCCGGCAGCGCCGCCTTGCGGAACGCCGTCCGGCCGTACAGCAGGTGCGGGTCCAGCGGCACACCGGCGCAGTACAGCTCCGCGAAGCAGCGGGCCAGCACGGCCGGGTCGTCGAGCTGCTCCTTGACGTGCCGCAGCGAGGCGAAGGTGCGCACCGGCCGCGGCCCCGCCGGATGGCCCTCCGCGACGGCGCGGACGAAGCCGCCCAGGGTGCGGCCGGCGCCCAGTTCCAGGAAGTTGACGGCCCCCAGGTCCAGCAGGCCGCGGACGCCCTCGTCGAACCGGACGGTCTCGCTGAGGTGGCGCACCCAGTAGTCGGGGTCGGCCACCTCCTCGGCGGTGACCAGGCGGCCGGTGAGGTTGGACATCCAGGGCAGCACCGGCGGGGCGAAGCGGATCCGCGCCACCTCCGCCCGGAACTCCGCCAGGACCGGCGCCAGCAGGTCGGAGTGGCCGGGCGTGTCGATGTGCACCGGGCGGCACTCGATGCCCTCGGCGGCCAGCTGCTCGGCCACCGCCGCCAGCGCGGTGCGGTCGCCGGAGAGGGTGCAGTTCTGCGGCCCGTTCACGGCCGCCAGCGAGACCTGGGCGAGGCAGCCGGAGGCGCGCAGCTGCTCGGCGGTGGCCTGCACGCTGAGCATGCCGCCCTTGATCCGGGCCAGCAGCCGGGCCCGGCGGACCACCAGCTGCAGCCCGTCCGCCAGGCTGAGGCTCCCGCCGATCACGGCCGCGGTGTACTCGCCGAGGCTGTGTCCGATCTGCCAGGACGGGCGGACGCCGCGCGCGACGAAGGTCCGGGCCAGCGCCACCTGGACCAGGAAGACCGTGCTGAGCCCGAGCACCGGATCGGCGAGCCGCTCGGCGGCCAGGTCGGGCGCCGCGTCCAGCACGTCCGCGACCAGGTCGACGCCGGCCGTCCGGGCCAGGGCGCCGCGGCACTCCTCGAGCTGGGCCCGGAACAGCGGGTCGGTGGCGAGCAGCCGGCGGGCCATCCCCGGGTACTGGCTGCCGCCGCCGGCGTACATGAAGACCACGCCCGCGTCCTGCTCGTCGCACTCCGCGGTCACGAACCGGTCGGCGGACCGCTCGCGCAGCGTCCGGGCCAGCTCCTCGCCGGTGCGGCCGAGGGCCACCGCGCGCCGCGGGCGCAGCGAGCGCCCGTCGATCAGCGTGGCGGAGAGGTCGGCGAGCGCGGCCGCCGGGGCGGGCTGCCGGTCGAGGTGGTCGGCCAGGTCCGCGACCATGGCGTCCAGCGAGGCCGGGGTGTCGGCGGAGAGCGGGGCCAGGACGTAGCCGGCCAGGTCGGCCGGGTCGGCCGTGGGCGCCACGGTCGGGTCGGGCGCCTGGGCCAGGATCGCGTGGGCGTTGGTGCCGCCCAGGCCGAAGGAGCTGACGGCGGCGACCCGCCGGGGCAGCGGCCAGGGCCGGGCCTCGCCGGTCAGGTAGAACGGCGACCGGCCGCCCTCGGTCAGCTCGGGGTTCGGCTCGCCCACGTACAACTGCGGGGGGATGACACCGTGTTCGACCGCGAGCGCGGCCTTGATCAGGCCGGTCACGCCGGCGGCCGCGTCCAGGTGGCCGAGGTTGCTCTTGACCGAGCCGAGCGCGCACCAGGGCTCGCCGTCGCCCTCGCTCTCGCCGTACACGGTGCGCAGCGCGGCGATCTCGATCCGGTCGCCGAGCGGGGTGCCGGTGCCGTGGCCCTCGAGGTAGCCGACCTCCGTCGGCGAGATGTCGGCGAGTTCCAGCGCCGTGGTGATGGCGGCCGCCTGGCCGTGCTCGCTGGGCGCGGTGAAGCCGATCTTGTCGCGGCCGTCGTTGTTGATCGAGGTCGCCTTGATCACGGCGTGGATCCGGTCGCCCGCGTCGAGCGCGTCCGCCAGCCGCTTCAGCACCACCACCGCCACGCCGTTGCCGCTGAACACGCCCTCGGCCTCGTCGGTGTACGCCCGGCAGGTGCCGTCGGGCGAGTAGACCCCGCCCGCCACGTGCTGCTGCCCGCCGACCTGCGGGAAGCGCACCGCCGCGCCGCCGGAGAGCGCGAGGTCGCACTCGCCGGCCAGCAGGCTCTGGCAGGCCAGGTGCACGGCGACCAGCGAGCTGGAGCAGGCGGTCTGGACCGTCATGCTGGGGCCGGTCAGGTCGAGCTTGTACGACACCCGGGTGCTCAGGAAGTCGCCCTGGTTACCGGTGGCCAGCAGCATCCCGTCCTTCCAGTCCCGGGTGCCCGCGGCGCCGCCCAGCACCTGGGAGAGGTAGGTGTTGGAACTGACGCTGGCGAAGACGCCGACCGGGACGGTGGTCCGGTCCGGCGCGTGGCCGGCCTGCTCCAGGGCGTGCCAGGCGACCTCCAGGAAGATCCGCTGCTGCGGGTCGATGGAGCGCGCCTCCACCGGCGAGTAGCCGAAGAAGGCCGCGTCGAAGCGGTCGGCCTCGGCCAGCACGCCCCGGGCCGCGGCGAAGCCGGGCCGGTCGATCTGCTCGGCCGGGTAGCCGGCGGCGAGCAGCTCGTCCCGCTCGAACCGGGTGGTGCAGTTCCGCCCGGCCAGCACGTTCGCCCAGAAGGCGTCGACGTCGGCTGCCCCGGGGAACCGGCCGGCCATGCCGACGATCGCGATGTCCAGCTCGCTCATGCGCCCTGCCTCCTTGCACGGATCCTGGCCAGTGCGCCGCTGCGGGCGGCGCGGTCGGTGGTGCGGGCCGGCCGGGTGGCCGGGCCCGTTGCCTGCGATGGGGTGTTCTCCTGCGGTGGGGCGTCGACGAACCTGGCCAGCGCGGCGATCGTCGGGTGGCGGAACAGGTCGAGCAGCCGCAGGCGGGGGCCGAACTGCTCGGTCAGCCGGGCGTGCAGCGCCACCAGCAGCAGCGAGTGCCCGCCGACGTCGAAGAAGTTCTCCAGGCGCCCGATCCGCTCCCGCCCCAGCACCTGCGCCCAGGCCTGGTGGATGCGCTGCTCGACCTCCCCGACCACGGGCGCCGGTGCCGCCGCCGGGTCGACCGGGGTGACCGGGGCGAAGTCGGTGGGCAGGGCCCGCCGGTCCACCTTGCCGTTGGTGGTCAGCGGCAGCCTGGCGAGGAGGCGGTAGCGGTCCGGCACCATGGGCGCCGGCAGCGCGGCCCGCAGCAGCTCGCGCAGCTCGCCGGCCTGCGGCTGGTGCCCCTCGTGCGGCACCAGGTAGGCCACCAGGCCGTCGAAGCCGTCCTGGCGCAGGCGCACCGCGCAGGCGTCCGCGACGCCGGGCAGCCGGCGCAGCGTGTCCTCGACCTCGCCGAGTTCCACCCGGTGGCCGCGGATCTTGACCTGGCCGTCGTTACGGCCGCGGTACTCCAGCACCCCGTCGCGGCGGCGGACCACCAGGTCGCCGGTGCGGTAGAGCCGGCCGCCGCCGGGCGTGAACGGGTCCGGCACGAACTTCGCGGCGGTGAGCGCGGGTTGGTTCAGGTAGCCGCGGGTGACGCCGGCGCCGCCGACGCAGAGCTCGCCGACCACGCCGTACGGGACCGGGCGGAGGTGCTCGTCCAGTACGTGGTTGGTGGTGTTCGCGATCGGCGCGCCGATCGGCACCTCGGTGCCCAGGGGTTCGGTGGTGCCGGCTGCCGCGCCGAGCTCGAAGACGGTGCAGCCGACCACGGTCTCGGTCGGACCGTACTCGTTGACCACCCGCGTCCAGGTCAGCCAGGGCGCGGCGGTCGCGTGGTCGAGGGCCTCGCCGCCGACCACCAGGCAGTCGGCGAGCGGGCGGCGGGCCAGTTCGTCGGCCAGCTCGGTGTTGAGCAGGCGCAGGTGTGCGGGGGTCAGCTTGACCAGCTGGTACGGCTCGGTGCTCTCCCGCAGCGCCGCGACCAGGCCTTCGACGCCGTCCGTGGCGACCAGCCTGACACAGGCCCCGGCGACCAGGGGAGCGAGCGCGGTGGTCACTGTCAGGTCGAAGGCGAGCGGCGAGTGCAGCAGGGCCGTCGTGCCCGGCGCCAGCCCGTAGGAACGGGCCGCCCACTGGACGTAGTTGACCACGCCGGCGTGGTGGACGGCGACGCCCTTGGGCAGGCCGGTGGAGCCGGAGGTGTAGATGACGTAGCAGAGGTCGTCGGGGGTGGTCTGCGGCGAGGAGGCGGGCGTTGCGGCAGCGGTTTCGGCGTTGGCGTCGGCAGCGGTGTCGGTGTCGGCGAGGTTGAGGAGGTGGATCGGCCGGTCGCCGATGGCCTGGTGGAGGTGGGGCGGTGGGGTGGGGGTGTCGGTGATGACGGTGGTGATGCCGGCGTCCTGGATCATGTGGCGCAGGCGGGTGGCGGGGAGTTCGGGGTCGAGTGGGACGTAGGCGCTGCCGGCGCGCAGGGTGGCGAGCAGGGCGACGATCATCTCGGGGCTGCGGGCCGTGCTGATCCCGATCCGCCCGCCGGCGGGCAGCCGGGCCGCCAGGGCCGCCGAGTGCTCCGCCAACTCGCGGTAGCTGACGGTGCGTTCGCCCTGGGTGAGAGCCGGTGCGTCGGGGGTCAGGGCGGCTTGGCGCAGGATCAGCTCGTGGACCGTCGCCCCTGCGGGCTCGGCCGGCGCGCCCTGCCAGGCCGTCGTCAGCTCGTCCAGCTCGGCCGGGGAGAGGAAGGACGCCCGGCTCACCGCCTGGTCGGGCTGCTCCACCAACGCGCGCACCAGTCGGGCGAACTGGCGGGCCATGGTGTGCGCGGTGGCCGGGTCGAAGAGGCTGGTGTCGTACTGCCAGGTGCCGGTGTAGCCGCCGTCCTCGGCGTCGGCGACGGACACCGCCAGGTCGTACTTGGACTGGCCGTGGTCGAGGTCGACCGAGGTGGCGGTCAGGCCGTCGACCTCCCACGCGGTCTCCCGGGTGTCGGCGATGGCCATGCTGAACATCACCTGGAAGAGGGGGTGGTGGCTGAGGTCGCGGGTGGGGTTGAGTTCTTCGACGATGCGTTCGAAGGGGGTGTTCTGGTGGGTGAGGGCGTTGAGGACGGTGGTGCGGGTGTGGGTGAGGAGGGTGGTGTAGTCGGGGTGGTGTTGGAGGTTGAGGCGGAGGGCGATGGTGTCGACGAAGAGGCCGAGGGTGTGGTGGAGGTCGGTGTGGTCGCGGTTGGCGACGGGGGTGCCGATGCAGAGGTCGTGTTGGCCGCTGTAGCGGTTCAACAGGACTGCGAAGGCGGTGAGTAGGGCCATGAAGGGGGTGGCGGCGTGTTGTTGGGCGTGGGTGCGGAGGAGTTGGGCGGTGGTGGGGTCGATGTGGAAGTCGACGGTGTGGCCGTGGTGTTGTTGGACTGCTGGGCGGGGGTGGTCGAGGGGGAGGTGGAGTTGTTCGACGCCGGTGAGGGTGGTGGTCCACCAGGTGAGGTCGTCGTTCTGGTCGGGGCGGGTGCGTTGCCATGCGGCGTAGTCGAGGTACTGGACGGTGAGGGGTTCGAGCTGGCGGCCGGTGAGCAGGTGGTGGAGCTCTTCGGCGAGGATGCCGAGGGACCAGCCGTCGAAGGCGATGTGGTGGACGCTCAGCAGCAGGAGGTGCTCGTCTGCGGTGAGGCGTAGGAGCTGGGCGCGGACGGGCGGTGCGGCTTGGAGGTCGAAGGGCAGGGTGAGGAAGCTGCGCGCGGTGCTCTCCATCGCGTGTTCGTCGGTCACGTCGATGACCGGCAGGGGCAGGGGGGTGCCGGGCTCGTCGATGATCTGGCGGCAGCCGTCGGGGGTGTCGGTGTAGCGGGTGCGCAGGATCTCGTGGCGGGTGACCAGGGCGTTCAGGGCTTCGCCGAGTCGGTTCACGTCGAGGTCGCCGGTGAGGCGTAGTGCCCACGGCACGTTGTAGGAGGAGCCACCGGTGCCCAGGCGGTCCAGGAACCAGAGCCGCTCCTGCGCGAAGGAGACTGGGTGCTCGACACCCGCCCCTCGCGCCACCACCGGCACGGCCGTGGCGGACTGCGGTGCGCCGGCGCGGTCGAGCAACTCGGCCAGGGCCCGGAGGGTCGGGCGGGCGAAGCAGTCGCGCAGCGAGAGGTCGTGGCCGAGGTCGCTCTTCACCCGTGCGACGAAGCGCATCAGCAGCAGCGAGTGGCCGCCGGCGTCGAACAGGTTCTGCGCCATGTCGGTGACCGGGCGCTGGAGCACCGCGGACCACAGGTCCAGCAGCCGGGACTCGGTCTCGGTGGTCGGCGCGGTCCCGGCCGGGTCGGTGGGGGCCATGCCGGTGCCGGTCGGCTCCGGCAGCCGGCTGAAGTCGATCTTGCCGTTGAGGGTGCGCGGCACCTCGGGCACGACGGTCACCGTGGCCGGCACCATGTGGTCCGGCAGCGCGGTGCGCAGCAGCGCGAGCAGGGCGCCCGGCTCGAAGTCCGGCTCGGCGACGACGTACGCGGCGAGCGCGGTGACGGCCTCGCCGCCGCTCCGGACCGGCCGCACCACGGCCTGGCGCACCCCCGGACCGTTCGCCACGGCGGCCTCGACCTCGCCCAGCTCGACCCGGTGGCCACGGATCTTGACCTGGTGGTCGTCGCGACCCAGGAAGTCGAGCCAGCCGCCGGGCAGGGTCCGCACCAGATCCCCGGTGCGGAAGTACCGGGTGGGGACGCCCGTGGGGTCGGGCCACTCGACGAAGCGCTCCGCGGTCAGCTCCGGCCGGTTGAGGTAGCCCCGGGCCACGCCCGGGCCGCCGATGTGCAGCACGCCCGGCACACCGAACGGCACCGGCTGCCCGGCGCCGTCCAGGACGGCGACCGTGGTCGAGCCGAGCGGGCGCCCGATGGGCACGGTGTGCAGGTGCGGGAACCGGTCGCGCGGCAGCGTGTGGACCGGCAGCACCAGCGAGCCCACGCAGGTCTCGGTCGGGCCGTAGTGGTTGATGACCCGGCACTCGGGGGCCTGCGCGGCGATGTCGTCCACCAAGCGCACCGGCAGTGCCTCGCCGCCGAAGACCAGGGCCCGCCGGGGGACGGCCTGCGCCGGGTCCGCGCAGCCGCGGTAGAGCACCTCGAAGTGCGAGGGCACGATCTTCAGCACGTCGATCGGGTGGTTGCGCAGGTAGGCGGCGAACCGGTGCGGGCTGGTGGCCGTGTCGTAGTCGAGGACGTGGACGCAGCCGCCGCTGATCAGCGCGGGGAAGATGCTGGTGTTGCCCAGGTCGGCGGCGAGGGTGGAGACCGTGGCGAAGTGCAGCGGGGCTTCGTGGTCGACTGCCTCGCCGGTCGCCTCGCCGGCCGTCTCGTGGCGTAGGACGGCCAGCATGGCGGTGGCGTAGTGGGCGAGGTTGCGGTGGTGGACGGCGACGCCCTTGGGCAGGCCGGTGGAGCCGGAGGTGTAGATGACGTAGCAGAGGTCGTCGGGGGTGGTCTGCGGCGAGGGGGCGGGCGCCGCGGCGTCGGTGTCTGTGTCGGCAGTGGTGTCGGTGTCGGCGAGGTCGAGGAGGTGGATCGGCAGGTCGCCGATGGCCTGGTGGAGGTTGGTCGGTGGGGTGCCGGCGTCGGTGAGGATGGTGGTGATGCCGGCGTCCTGGATCATGTGGCGCAGGCGGGTGGCGGGGAGTTCGGGGTCGAGGGGGACGTAGGCGCTGCCGGCGCGCAGGGTGGCGAGCAGGGCGGTGATCATCTCGGGGCCGCGGTCGGTGCAGAGGCCGATGAGCTGCCCGGCGGGCAGCCGGGCGGCGATGGCTGCCGATCGGTCGGCCAACTCCCGGTAACTGACGACTCGTTCCCCCTGGGCGAGGGCCGGCGCGTCAGGAGCGAGCATGGCCTGACGGAGAATCAGCTCGTGGACGGGAACGGCCTCGCTCTCACGCTCGTCCTCGGCAGGGCTGCCCTGCCAGGCGGCGGCGAGCTCGGCAAGCTCGGCCGGGGTGAGCAGCGGGAGCTCGGCGACCGGGGTGGTGGGCTGGTCGACGAGGGTGCGGACGAGCTGCGTGAAGTGGCGGGCCATGGCGTGCGCGGTGGCCGGGTCGAAGAGGCTGGTGTCGTACTGCCAGGTGCCGGTGTAGCCGCCGTCCTCGGTGTCGGCGACGGTCACGGCCAGGTCGTACTTGGACTGGCCGTGGTTCAGGTCGACCGTGGTGGCCGTCAGTCCGCCCGCCTCCCAGTCGGACCGTCCGGCGCTCGTCATGTTGAAGAGCACCTGGAAGAGGGGGTGGTGGCTGAGGTCGCGGGTGGGGTTGAGTTCTTCGACGATGCGTTCGAAGGGGGTGTTCTGGTGGGTGAGGGCGTTGAGGACGGTGGTGCGGGTGTGGGTGAGGAGGGTGGTGTAGTCGGGGTGGTGTTGGAGGTTGAGGCGGAGGGCGATGGTGTCGACGAAGAGGCCGAGGGTGTGGTGGAGGTCGGTGTGGTCGCGGTTGGCGACGGGGGTGCCGATGCAGAGGTCGTGTTGGCCGCTGTAGCGGTTCAACAGGACTGCGAAGGCGGTGAGTAGGGCCATGAAGGGGGTGGCGGCGTGTTGTTGGGCGTGGGTGCGCAGGAGTTGGGCGGTGGTGGGGTCGATGTGGAAGTCGACGGTGTGGCCGTGGTGTTGTTGGACTGCTGGGCGGGGGTGGTCGAGGGGGAGGTGGAGTTGTTCGACGCCGGTGAGGGTGGTGGTCCACCAGGTGAGGTCGTCGTTCTGGTCGGGGCGGGTGCGTTGCCAGGTGGCGTAGTCGAGGTACTGGACGGTGAGGGGTTCGAGCTGCCGGCCGGTGAGCAGGTGGCGGAGCTCGTCGGCGAGGATGCCGAGGGACCAGCCGTCGAAGGCGATGTGGTGGATGCTCAGCAGCAGGAGGTGCTCGGCTGCGGTGAGGCGTAGGAGCTGGGCGCGGACGGGGGGTGCGGCCTGGAGGTCGAAGGGCAGGGCGAGGAAGCTGCGCGCGGCGCTCTCCATCGTGTGCTCGTCGGTCACGTCGATGACCGGCAGGGGCAGGGGGGTGCCGGGCTCGTCGATGATCTGGCGGCAGCCGTCGGGGGTGTCGGTGTAGCGGGTGCGCAGGATCTCGTGGCGGGTGACCAGGGCGTTCAGGGCCTCGCCCAGTCGGTTCACGTCGAGTTCGCCGGTGAGGCGGAGCGCCCACGGCACGTTGTAGGAGGAGCCGCCGGTGCCCAGGCGGTCCAGGAACCAGAGCCGCTCCTGCGCGAAGGAGACCGGGTGCTCGACACCCGCCCCCCGCGCCACCACCGGGACGACGCTTGCGCTGTTCGCGGCCGCGAGCCGGGTCCGCTGCGCGGCCAGGCGGGCCATCCGCGCGGCCCGGGCGGCGTCGGTGCCGGTCTGCAGGGTGCCGGTCTGCGGTGTGCTGGTCTGCAGGGTGCCGGTCATGCCGGGGTCACCTCCATCGAGGGCTTGGCCGGCTCGGCGCGCGGGGCGGCGAGAACCGGGTGCTTGGCGTGGATCAGCGGGAGCAGCAGCGCGCCCACCACCGAGGCGGCGACGATGACGGCCAGCCAGCCGAGGTCCACGCCGCGGGTGTTGAAGACGGTCAGCGCGGCGGTGCAGGCCAGCGCCTGGAAGACGCCCAGCCAGCGGAGCACGATCACGTTGAAGCCGACCAGGTGCTCGGTCGGGATCCCGTTGCGGATCACCGCGTCCGAGGGGGCGTAGACGCCGGTGTTCAGGCCGCCGAGCAGCAGCACGCCGCCGACCGACCAGAGGCTCGGCGCCCACAGGAAGAGTGCCGTCGCGACCACGTAGACCACCGGCAGCGCCAGCACCCACAGCTGCGGCGGGATCCGCCGGCTGAGCCGGTTGTAGGCCAGGCCGAGCACCATGCCCGGGGCACGCAGCACGGCGAGCAGCGTGATGCTGGCGCCGGCCGCGAGCAGGCCGAGCCGGGGGTTGATCAGCGGCAGGTAGTTGACGAAGGACGCGTTGACCCCGTGGAACAGCGGGACGGCGATCAGCACCGCGAGCGGCCCGGACCGGGCGATCGCGGAGAGCGGCGCGGTCACGGTGGGCCGGCCGGTCACGGCGGGCCGGCCGGCCGTGGCGGCCGGCGCAGGCGTGGCGGGTGCCGGCTCGGGCGCCGGGTCCTGGCCCGCCAGCCAGAGGGTCAGGGCCAGTCCGACGAAGGTCAGCGCGTCGAAGAGCAGTACGTAGCGCCAGGTGTCGGCGTCCACGACCAGCGAGGCGAGCAGTGTGGCGGTCAGCGCCGCCAGCACGTCCAGCCCGGCCTTGCGCCCGGCCAGCTGCCCGTACTCCTCGGAGCGGACGAAGTAGCGGTACATCGCCACCTGGTAGAGCAGCCGCGGGATGCCCTCCTTCGCGAAGGCGTAGAGCGACACGAAGAGCACCGAGATCACCAGCGTGGCCAGTCGCCCGTGGAACCTCAGGGCGAGCAGCGAGATGCCGACCTCCATGACGGCGATCGCCAGCAGCAGCTTCGCGTAGTCCACCCGGGCGGTGGCCATCCGGTGGCTCACCCGCTTGCCGAGCAGGCTCGCGCCCAGCACCGCGAAGGCCGGCACCAGCCAGAACACCACGGTGTACGAGATCTTCCCGGTCTCCACGCCGACGCCGAACGGCACCGCGGTGACGGTGAGCACGTCGCCCATGGTCGAGAAGAATTGCGAGGTCAAGAAGGAGCTCGTTCGAGAGTTCAAGGTGCCGGCTCTCCCGCTTTGTGATGCCGCGTCGAATTTGTGATTCCGCGTCGAATGTCCGTGGACGATGGCTGGTCCATCCGGTCCGGGAGCCTACGAGGCACCGCGCCGACCAGCCGAAACCGTGCCCAGACCTTGTCACTTACGCCCCCGGACCGGGTGCCAGGTGACAGAGTTCGGGGTCGTCCTTGACGGTGCTCAGCGGCCGCTGACAGCCTGCGGATCGCCGTTGGGCCCGAATTCCAACAATGGAGAAACCGTTGAGGAATGCCGAATCCCGTCCCACCTCGACGGGAACATCCACTCTGACCGAACTGTTCCGGAACACGGTCGACCGCCATCCGGAGCGCACCGCCGTGAGCGACGGCGTGCGGAGCCTCAGCTACGCCGAGCTGGACCGGCTCTCGGACCGCCTGGCCGCCGCCCTGCGGGCGCGCGGCGTCCGGCCCGAGACCCGGGTGGGCATCCACCTGGACCGGTCCGTCGACCTGGTGCTGGCCGTGCTCGGCGTCGTCAAGGCCGGCGGCGCGACCCTGGTGATCGACACCCGCTACCCCGCCGAGCGGCGCGCCCTGATGCTGCGCGCCGGCGGGGCCGCACTGGCGATCACGGCGCGCGAGTATGCCGACGCGCTGGCCGGGAGCGTCCCGCAGCTGCTGCTGGCCGAGGAGTTCGCCGCGCTGCCGGCCGACCCCGCGCCGGTGGAGCACGTCGTGGCCCCCTTCGACGCGGCCTCCGTGCTCTTCACCTCGGGCTCGACCGGCCGGCCGAAGGCCATCGTGCTGGAACACCGCAACCTGGTCTCGTTCGCCACCAACCCGGCGGTGCCCGCCGTTCGGGCCGAGGACCGGGTCGGGCAGATCTCCAACGTCTCCTTCGACGCCTTCCACTTCGAGCTCTGGTGCACGTTGGCGGCCGGCGCCGAGCTGGTGGTGCTGCCGGAGGTGCCCGCGCTGCTGTCCGCCGGGTTCCGCGGGCAACTGGGCCGCCACGGCGTGTCGGTGATGATCGTGCCGACCATGGTGGTGAACCACGTGGTGCGCGAGGAGCGGGACGCTTTCGCCGGGCTGCGGGTGCTGGTGGCCGGCGGTGACGTGCTGCAGCCCGCCGCCTGCCGCGAGCTGCTCGCCGGCGACTTTGCGGGCGAGCTGCACAACATGTACGGCCCGGCCGAGATCACCACCGCGTGCACCGCCCACCTGGTCACCGTGGCGGACGCCGCGGCCGACTCGGTGCCGATCGGCCGGGCGCTGCACGGGGTCACCCTGCACGTGCTCGACGCCGAGCTGCGGCCGGTGCCGGACGGTGCGCCGGGAGAGCTGTTCGTGGCCGGCCCGGGCGTGGCCCGCGGCTACCTGGGCGCCCCGGAACTCACCGCCGAGCGCTTCCTGTCGAACCCGCTGGGCCCCGGCTCCGGCCGGCTCTACCGGACCGGCGACCTGGTGCGCCGCCGGCCGGACGGCGTCCTGGAGTTCGTCGGACGGAGCGACGACCAGGTCAAGGTGCGCGGCTACCGGGTCGAGCCCGGCGAGGTCGAGCAGGGCCTGCAGAAGCACCCGCTGGTGCACGAGGCCGTGGTGCTCCCCGACGGCGAGGGCGGCGACCGCCGGCTGATGGCCTTCGTGGTGCTGGACGACGCCCTGACCCTGCGCGAGCTGCGCGCCCACGCGCAGGCCGTGCTGCCCCCCTTCATGGTGCCGAGCGAGCTGGTGCTGGTGCCGCGGATCCCGGTCACCGCGCACGGCAAGCGCGACCTGGCCGAACTGCGGGTGCTGCTGGCCGACCACCGGGCCCGGACCGCGCAGTACACCGCACCCGCCACCGACATCGAGGTCTACCTGGCCGAGCTGTGGGAGGAGCTGCTCGGGGTCGAGCGGATCGGCCTGGAGGGGGACTTCTTCGCGCTGGGCGGCCACTCGCTGCAGACCTACCGGGTGAAGACCCGGATCAAGTCCGAGCTCGGCGTGGACCTGCCGCACCCGGTGCTGGTGAGCACCCCGGTGCTCGGCGAGCTGGCCGCCGTGGTGGACCGCCTGATCGAGGAGGCACTCGCGTGACGACCGACGTGCCGGCCCTGCTGGCCGGCCTCAGCGAGGAACAGCTCACCGCCTTGGTGGGTCAGTTGGAGCCGATCTCGGTCAACCAGCTGCGCCTGTGGATCAGCCAGGAGTTCGACCCCCGCTCGAACGCCTACAACGTCGCGCGCTGCCTGCGGTTGACCGGCCCGCTCGACGAGCCGGCCCTGGCGCGGGCCCTGCACGCCCTCGTCGAGCGCCACGAGGTGCTGCGCACCGTCTTCGTGGAGCACCGCGACCAGGTCCACCAGCTGGTCCTCGACCCGGACCCGGCGCCGGCCCCGGCCGAGCCGCTGGACCCGGTCGAACTGCCGGAGCTGGCCCGCCGGTTCACCATGCAGCCGTTCGACCTGCGGGCCGAACCGCCGTTCCGGGCCCGGCTGCTGCGCACCGGCGAGGACGAGCACGTGCTGCTGCTCGCCTTCCACCACATCGCGGTCGACGGCTGGTCGCTCGGCATCTTCGAGCGCGAACTGGCCGAGGCCTACTGCTCGTTCGCCGGAACCGGCGACTGGCGGCCGGCGGCCGAGCCGGCCCAGGCGGCCGACTTCGCGCGCTGGCAGCGCGAGACCCTGACCCCGGAGCTGGTCGAGCAGCAACTGGCCTACTGGCGCGGCGCGTTGCCCGCCGATCGGCCGCAGTCCTCGCTGCTGGCGGCCCGGCCACTGCGGTCCACCGGTCCGGGGGCGGCGCTCGCCCACGTCACGGAGGTCCCGGCGGACGTCGCCCGGACGGTCGAGGAGCTGGCCGGCGCGAGCGCGGCCACCACCTTCACCGTGCTGCAGACCGCCGTGCAGGTGCTGCTCCAGCGCTTCACCGGCCAGACCGGCATCGTGCTGGGCACCACCACGCTGAACCGCAAGCGCCCGGAGTTCGAGTCCGCGCTCGGCTTCTTCGTCAACACCGTCGCCCTGCACACCGACCTCGCCGACCAGCCCTCCTTCACCGAGGCGCTGCGGCGGGCGAAGGAGACCGTGCTGGGGGCGCTCTCGCACGACGACCTGCCGTTCGACCGGGTGGTCGAGGCCGTCTCCGCGCGGGTCGCGGGCGAGGGCGGCGCGCTGTTCCAGGTCGCGGTGGAGCTCCAGCCCGCCCCGGCCGGGCCGGCGGGCCGCTGGGGCGCGCTGGCGGTGGAGGTCTCCAGCCCGCTCGACAAGCGCGCCAAGTTCGACCTGGCGCTCTTCTTCTTCCGGGTCCCGCAGGGGCTGCAGCTGATGGTCGAGTACGACTCCGCGCTGTTCGACGAGGCGTACGTGGCGGGTCTGGTCCGCGCGCTCTTCACGCTGCTCCGTGCGGCCGGGCAGGCGCCCGAGCGGTCGATCGCCGAGCTGGCCCTGGTGGACGCGGCGGCCGAGGCCGAGCTGCGGGTGCTGCGCACGGCGCCCGCACCCGCGCCGGTGGCGCCGACCACCGAGCTGATCCGGGCGCTGGCGGCGCACGGCGCCCGCACCGGGGTCCGCAGCGCGGACGAGGAGCTGGACTTCGCCGAGCTGGTGCGGCGCGCGGAGGCCGTGGCCGAGGCGCTGACCGCGCGCGGGACCCGCCCGGGCAGCTTCGTCGGCGTGGTCGCCGACCGCTCGGTGCACTCGATCGTCGCGGTGCTCGGCTGCTGGCTGGCCCGCTGCGCGTACGTGCCGATCGACCCGGCGCTGCCCGAGGACCGCCGCCGGTACATGATCGAGGACTCCGGGCTGACCTCGATCCTCGGCCCGGCCGGCTTCGAGGCGTTCGGGGCGGAGCCGATCGACGTCCGGGCCTGGTCGCTCTCCGGCCGCGCCCTCGACCCGGCCACCGCCCCGGTCACCGAGCCCGGCGACCTCGCCTACGCGATCTACACCTCCGGCACCACCGGCACCCCGAAGGCCGTCCTGACCACCCACGCCAACCTGCACCACTTCATGGCCGGGCTGGGCGAGACCTACCGGGTGACCGACTGGCGGCAGGAGGTCTGCTCGCTCAACGCGCCGCTGATCTTCGACGTCACGGTGCAGCAGCTGCTCGCCCTGCTCGCCGGCGCGAGCCTGGCCATCGTGCCCGGTCCGGTGCGACTCGACCCGGAGGCGATGCTCGACTACGTCGAGCGGGCCGGGATCACCCTGCTGGAGTGCATCCCGCCGCACCTGCAGCTGCTGGTCGAGGCCGGCCTGCTGGAGCGCCCCGGGCTCGCGCTGCGGCGCCTGGTGACCGGCGGCGAGGCGCTGCCCGCGCCGCTCTGGCCGGTGCTGGCCGACTCGCGGCTGACCGTGTTCAACGTCTACGGGCCCACCGAGTGCACGGTCAACTCCACCTTCACCGTGGTCGATGCCGCCGCCGAGCGGCCCAGCATCGGCAAGGAGCTGCCGGGCGTCTCGCTCTTCGTCGCCGACCAGGAGGGCCGGCTGGTGCCGTACGGCGCCTGCGGCGAGCTCTTCGTCGGTGGCGGCGGGGTCGGGCCCGGCTACCTGGGCCGCCCGGAGCTGACCGCCGAACGCTTCGTCGAGCGCCCCTGGGGGCCGCAGGGCGAGCCGGTCCGGGTCTACCGCACCGGCGACCAGGTGCGCCTCGCCAAGGGCGGGGTAGTGGAGTACCTGGGCCGGCTGGACGACCAGGTCAAGATCCGCGGCAACCGGATCGAACTCGGCGAGGTCACCGCCCGGCTGCTCGCCCACTCGGCGGTGACCGCGGCGGTCACCGTGGTGGACGACAGCGACCCGCGCGGCGCCAACCTGCACGCCTTCGTGGTGTCCGGCGACGAGCGGTTGGGCGGGGCGGAACTCCGGCAGTACCTGCGCGGGTTCCTGCCCGAGTACATGGTGCCGCAACGGATCTCCCGGCTCGCCGCGCTGCCCGTCACCGTGATCGGCAAGGTCGACCAGCGGGCGCTGCGCGAGCTGTGCCGGCAGGCCGCCGCCGAGGCGCCGCCGGCCCCGCGCGAGCGACTGGCGCCGGCCGACGCGACCGAGCGGCTGCTGGTCGAGCTGTGGCGGGAACTGCTCCGGCAGCCGGACGCCGACGCGGCCGCCCACTTCTTCGCCAGTGGCGGGCACTCGCTGCTGGCGGCCCGGCTGATCTCCCGGATCCGCTCCGCGTTCGGCCCCGGGCTGACCATCGCGGACCTGGTGGAGCGGCCGACCCCGCGGCAGTTCGCCGACCTGGTCCGCAACCGGCCCAGCGGCCCGGCCCGCGGCCTGGTCACGCTGGCCGAGGGCGCGGGCGGCGCACCGGTCATCTGCCTGCACCCGCTCGGCGGCGACGTGCTGGTCTACCGGGAGCTGGTGGACGCCTTCCCGCTGGACCGGCCGGTGTACGGCGTCGCCGACCGCCGCACCGACCCGCGCACCCGCACCGGCTGGGACACCCCCGAGCAGATGCTGGACGCCTACGCCGCCGAGATCGCCGAGCTGGTCGGCGGCGGGCCCTGCCACCTGGTCGGCTGGTCGCTGGGCGGCCTGATCGCGCACGGCACCGCGCACCGGCTGGAGCGGCTGGGCGTCGAGGTCCGCTCGCTCACCCTCTGGGACACCGGGCTGGCCGCCGAGCGGGTCGAGCGGCCCGCCGAACCGGACTGGGCGGCGGGGATCCTGCCGGTGCTGCACGCCCTCGCCCCGCAGGGCGCGCCGCCGATCCCGGCGCGGGAGCACCGGCGGCTGGCCGCCGAGGCCGCCGAGCTGCCCGTCGCGGCGGCCGGCACCTGGGTGCTGGACACGGCCGAGCAGCTCTGGGGCGAACGCCCCGCCGCCGACCCGCAGACCGTGACGGACCGGATCGCCGTCGCCGCGCTGCACCGCTGGCTGTTCACCGGCTGGCAGGCGCCGGTCGTCCGGGCGCCGATGCAGATCGCCTGGGCGGGCGACTCGCTGGACCGCCGGCTGATCACCCGCACCCGCTGGGCCGACCACACCACCGCGCAGCTGCGCGAGAGCGAGGTGGCCGGCACCCACTACTCGATCACCACGGGCGTCACCGTGAAGGAACTGGCCGCCGAGCTCGCCGAGTTCGTCACCACGATGGAGGAATTGCCGCGATGAGCGTCTTCGAGAAGCTGGAGTCCGAGGTCCGCAGCTACTGCCGCGGCTGGCCCGCCGTCTTCGGGCGCGCCGTCGGCAGCCGGCTGTACGACGAGCGCGGCCGCGCCTACC
This sequence comes from Kitasatospora sp. LaBMicrA B282, assembly GCF_050325825.1. Taxonomy (NCBI): domain Bacteria; kingdom Bacillati; phylum Actinomycetota; class Actinomycetes; order Kitasatosporales; family Streptomycetaceae; genus Kitasatospora; species Kitasatospora sp. LaBMicrA B282. The sequence goes on along the minus strand of NZ_JBNQTI010000017.1, from coordinate 1,553 downwards.
TGGACTTCTTCGCCGGCGCCGGCTCGCTGAACTACGGGCACAACAACCCGGTCCTCAAGCAGGCGCTGCTGGAGTACCTGACCGCGGACGGGATCACCCAGGCGCTCGACATGAGCACCGAGGCCAAGGGCGAACTGCTGGAGACCTTCGCCGAGTTGGTGCTCAAGCCGCGGGTGCTCGACTACAAGGTGCAGTTCCCCGGCCCGACCGGCACCAACGCCGTCGAGTCGGCCCTGAAGCTGGCCCGCAAGGTCACCGGGCGCCGCACCGTGGTCTCCTTCACCAACGCCTTCCACGGCATGACGCTGGGCTCGCTCGCGGTGACCGGCAACGCGGCCAAGCGCCGCGGCGCCGGGGTCCCGCTGACCGACGCCCTGGCGATCCCCTACGACGGCTACCTCGGCGCCGGCGCACCGGACTTCGGCCTGCTGGAGCGGATGCTGACGGACCGGGGCAGCGGGCTGGAGCTGCCGGCCGCCGTGATCGTGGAGACCGTACAGGGCGAGGGCGGGGTGAACGTGGCGCGCCGGGAGTGGCTGCGCGCACTCGCCGAGCTGTGCCGGCAGCACGAGATCCTGCTGATCGTCGACGACGTCCAGATGGGCTGCGGCCGCACCGGCGCCTTCTTCAGCTTCGAGGAGGCCGGCCTCACCCCCGACATCGTGGTGCTCTCCAAGTCGATCGGCGGCTACGGCCTGCCGATGGCGCTCACCCTGCTCCGCCCCGACCTGGACGTCTGGGAGCCGGGCGAGCACAACGGCACCTTCCGGGGCAACAACCTCGCCTTCGTCACCGCGACCGCCGCGCTGCGCAGCTACTGGGCCGACGACGCCCTGGAGCGCGGCACGCTCGCCAAGGGCGAGCGGGTCCGCGGCGTGCTGGCCGAGCTGGCCGCCGGCATCCCCGGCGCGGAGGTGCGCGGGCGCGGCCTGGTGCAGGGCCTGGCGCTGCCGGTGCCGCAGTGGGCGGGGCTGGCCGCGCGTGCGGCCTACCGGCGCGGGGTGCTGGTGGAGACCTCCGGCGCCGAGGGGCAGGTGCTCAAGCTGATGCCGCCGCTGACCGTCACCGACGAGGAGCTGACCGAGGGGCTGGCCGTGCTGGCCGACTCGGTCCGCGAGGCCGTCGAGCGGGCGCCGGAGGAGCTGGGGGCGCTGGGGTGAGCGGGCAGGACGAGCTGATCCACGGTCTGTTCGCCCGGCGCGCCGCCGAGTTCCCCGACGCGCCCGCGGTGATCCAGGGCGCGCTGCGGGTCAGCTACCGCGAACTCGACGCCCTGGCCGAGGAACTGGCCGGCCGGCTGGCCGGGCAGGGCATCGGGCCCGGCAGCCTGGTGCCGGTGCTGCTTCCCCGGTCGATCCAGCTGGTGACGGCCTTCCTGGCGGTGCTCAAGTGCGGGGCGGCCTACGCCGCGCTGGACCCGCGCTGGCCGCAGGAGCGGCTGGACCGGCTGGTCGGACAGCTCGGCAGCCCGGTGGTGGTCACCGAGGGCGAGGCGCCCGCCGGCCGGCAGGCCGTCGCGCCCGCCCGGCCCGGGCAGCCGCTGCCCGCGGCCG
>NZ_JBNQTI010000016.1:68157-75121 GCF_050325825.1 Kitasatospora sp. LaBMicrA B282 | reverse complement strand
CGGGGCGATCGATCGCCCCGGCCCTGCGCCGTACTCCTTGCTGCGTCCACTGACGAACGGTCAGCGGTGGCTGACCGTCACCTCGACCCGCTGGAACTCCTTGAGCTCCGAGTAGCCGGTGGTGGCCATCGCCCGGCGCAGCGCGCCGAACAGGTTCATGGTGCCGTCCGGGGTGTGCGAGGGGCCGGCCAGGATCTCCTCGGTGGTGCCGACCGTGCCGAGGTTGACCCGCTTGCCGCGCGGCAGCTCCTGGTGCACCGCCTCCATGCCCCAGTGGAAGCCCTGGCCGGGCGCGTCGGTGGCGCGGGCCAGCGCGGCGCCGATCATCACCGCGTCCGCGCCGCAGGCGACCGCCTTGGCGATGTCGCCGCTGTGGCCGACCCCGCCGTCCGCGATCACGTGCACGTAGCGGCCGCCGGACTCGTCCATGTAGTCGCGGCGGGCGGCGGCCACGTCGGCCACCGCGGTGGCCATCGGCACCTGGATGCCCAGCACGTTGCGGGTGGTGTGGGCGGCCCCGCCGCCGAAGCCGACCAGCACGCCGGCCGCGCCGGTGCGCATCAGGTGCAGCGCCGCGGTGTAGGTGGCGCAGCCGCCGACGATCACCGGGACGTCCAGCTCGTAGATGAACTGCTTGAGGTTGAGCGGCTCGGCGGCGCCCGACACGTGCTCGGCGGAGACCGTGGTGCCACGGATGACGAAGACGTCCACGCCGGCGTCGACCACGGCCTTGGAGAACTCGGCGGTGCGCTGCGGGGAGAGCGCGGCGGCGGTGACCACGCCGGACTCGCGCACCTCCTTGATCCGCTGCCCGATCAGCTCGGCCTTGATCGGCTCGGTGTAGATCTCCTGCAGCCGGCGGGTGGCGGCGGCCTCGTCGCCGATCGCGGCGATCTCGTCGAGCAGCGGCTGCGGGTCCTCGTAGCGGGTCCAGAGGCCTTCCAGGTTGAGCACGCCCAGGCCGCCGAGGCGGCCGATCGCGATGGCCTGCGCGGGCGAGACCACGCTGTCCATCGGCGCCGCCAGGAACGGCAGCTCGAAGCGGTAGGCGTCGATCTGCCAGGCGATCGAGACCTCCTTCGGGTCCCGGGTACGGCGGCTGGGGACGACGGCGATGTCGTCGAAGGAGTACGCCCGCCGGCCGCGCTTGCCTCGCCCGATCTCGATCTCAGTCACTTCGAGCCTCTCTGCTGCTTGCTGCTCACGATCGCCCCCAGTATCCCCCGCGGACGCGGAAAGGCCCGCCACCGGGGCGGTGGCGGGCCTTTCCGGACGGCTCCGGGGCCGGTTACCGGACGGGCAACGTCCGATCAGCTTCCGGTCGGTGTCCGGTCAGCGGTTCGGTGCCGGTCAGCGGCTGGTGCGGGTCAGCGGCTGGTGTAGTTGGGCGCCTCGACGGTCATCTGGATGTCGTGCGGGTGGCTCTCCTTGAGGCCCGCCGAGGTGATCCGGACGAACCGGCCCTTGGACTCCATCTCCGCGACGGTGGCCGCGCCGACGTAGCCCATGGTCTGGCGCAGCCCGCCGACGAGCTGGAACAGCACCGCGGAGAGCGGGCCGCGGTAGGGCACCTGGCCCTCGATGCCCTCGGCGATCAGCTTCTCGTCGGAGGTGACGTCGCCCTGGAAGTAGCGGTCCTTGGAGAAGGACCTGGCCTGGCCGCGGGACTGCATGGCGCCCAGCGACCCCATGCCGCGGTAGGACTTGAACTGCTTGCCGTTGATGAAGAGCAGCTCGCCCGGCGACTCCTCGCAGCCGGCCAGCAGCGAGCCGAGCATCACCGTGTCGGCACCGGCGGCCAGCGCCTTGCCGATGTCGCCGGAGTACTGCAGGCCGCCGTCGCCGATCACCGGCACGCCCGCCGCCCGGCAGGCCAGCGCGGCCTCGTAGATCGCGGTCACCTGCGGTACGCCGATGCCGGCGACCACGCGGGTGGTGCAGATCGAGCCGGGGCCGACGCCGACCTTGACGCCGTCCACGCCGGCGTCGATCAGCGCCTGGGCGCCGTCCCGGGTGGCCACGTTGCCGCCGACCACGTCGACCGGGACGGCGGACTTGATCTTGGCGATCCACTCCAGCGCGTTGTGGCTGTGGCCGTGCGAGGTGTCCACCACCAGGAAGTCGACGCCCGCGGCGACCAGGGCCTGGGCCCGGTCGAAGGCCTCGGAGCTGGCACCGACGGCGGCGCCGACCAGCAGCCGGCCCTCGGCGTCCTTGGCGGCGTTCGGGTACTTCTCGGCCTTGACGAAGTCCTTGACCGTGATCAGGCCCTTGATCCGGCCCTCGTCGTCGACCAGCGGGAGCTTCTCGATCTTGTGGCGGCGCAGCAGGCCGATGGCCTCCTCGCCGGAGATCCCGACCTTGCCGGTGATCAGCGGCATCGGGGTCATGATCTCGCGGACCTTGATGCCCCGGTCGCTCTCGAAGGCCATGTCGCGGTTGGTGACGATGCCCAGCAGCTTGCCGTCCGGGTCGGCGATCGGCACGCCGCTGATCCGGAACTTGGCGCAGAGCGCGTCGGCCTCGGCCAGCGTGGTCTCCGGGCCGACCGTGATCGGGTCGGTCACCATGCCGGACTCGGAGCGCTTGACCAGGTCGACCTGGTTGGCCTGGTCCTCGATGGAGAGGTTGCGGTGCAGCACGCCGACGCCGCCCTGGCGGGCCATCGCGATGGCCATCCGGGCCTCGGTGACCTTGTCCATCGCGGCGGAGAGCAGCGGGATGTTCACCTTGACGTTGCGCGAGACGTGGGAGGAGGTGTCCACCCGGTTGGGGAGCACGTGGGACTCCCCGGGCAGCAGCAGGACGTCGTCGTACGTCAGTCCGAGCATCGCAAACTTCTCGGGTACGCCTGCGGCGTTAAGAGACATGGTGGGGACTACCTTCCCGTGGCCGGCCGGTCGATCGGATGCGCCCTGTGAGGGTCGGGGGCGCTGGGTCGCTCTGCCGGGTGGCTGGGCCGTGGTGACGGCCTCCTCACACCCGCGCGCTCACCGGCACTGGCCAGGACAACCGAAGCGCCGCTCGGCGGGGCCTCTGGGGGAATCCCGGATGCTTTGGAGGAACATCCAAGAAAAGACCGCTCGCCCGCGCGGATCTTTGGCGACCTGTCCAGGCGCCGATACCCCATGGTACTGGTGCGGCGAATGTCGGCGTCGCGTCCCCTTGACAACGGGGCGGCAGCGTGAGCCATGCCACACGTTCGACGGTGGCCGAACGACCGGTGCGGGCGTGGGGCGGCGGCCGTGGCGGCCGGTCGGGCAGCCGCGGCCGCGGGTCAGGCGGACTCCTCCGCGAGAGCCCGCAGCCGGCTGAGCGCCCGGTGCTGGGCGACCCGGACCGCGCCCGGCGACATGCCGAGCATCTCGCCGGTCTCCTCGGCGGAGAGCCCGGCCGCGATCCGCAGCAGCACCAGCTCGCGCTGACGGGCCGGCAGGTTGGACAGCAGCTCGCGCATCCAGGCGGCGTCGCTGCTCAGCAGCGCCCGCTCCTCCGGGCCGAGCGCCTCGTCCGGCACCTCGGGCAGGTCGTCCGGCGGGATCACCGTGGAACCGGGCCCGCGCATCGCGGCCCGTTGCAGGTCCGCGATCTTGTGGGCGGCGATGCTGTAGACGAAGGCCTCGAACGGCCGTCCCTCGTCCCGGTAGCGCGGCAGCGCGCAGAGCACCGCGACGCACACCTCCTGGGCCACGTCGTCCACGTGGTGCCGGGCGCCGCCGGGCAGCCGGACCAGCCGGCCCCGGCAGTAGCGCAGCACCAGCGGATGGACGTATGCCAACAGTGCGTCAGTGGCCGGGCCTTCGCCGCGAACCGCGGCCGCCACCAGTTCGGCGACCAGCGGCGAGGTGCCGGCGGCCGGGCCGGCGGGCTGTGGCGTCCTGCGGCCGCGGGCCCCGGAGTCGCTGGGGACGGCATCGGCCGGTGCTACCTCGCCGGAGTCGGCGGCCTCGTCGTCACGCATCGGTCCATGGTGCCTGGTCGAGTCGGAAAACCTCGCACCGCGTCCGGACTTGTGCACCGGAACGTTATCCGCCACCGACCCACCCCCGCTGCCACCGTCGCCGTGCTCCACCCCTCCATGGTGCAGCCTGTGCGGCCGAAGGGCCTATGCCGCGCCCAAGGAAAAGCCGACGCGCCCCCGCCCCCGGGCGGCGGAGGAAGGGGCGCGGCGGCCGGTCCGACGACGTCCGGCGCCGGGTCGGCCCCGGCGGACCGGAGCTCAGCGGACCAGGCCCCAGCGGAACCCGAGGGCCACCGCGTGCGCCCGGTCGGAGGCGCCGAGCTTCTTGAACAGCCGCCGGGCGTGCGTCTTCACGGTGTCCTCGGAGAGGAACAGCTCGCGGCCGATCTCGGCGTTGCTCCGACCGTGGCTCATGCCCTCCAGCACCTGGATCTCACGGGCCGTCAAGGTGGGGGCGGCGCCCATGTCGGGACTACGCAGCCGGCGCGGGGCCAGCCGCCAGGTCGGGTCGGCCAGCGCCTGGGTCACGGTGGCCCGCAGCTCGGCCCGCGAGGCGTCCTTGTGCAGGTAGCCGCGGGCGCCGGCGGCGACGGCGAGCGCCACGCCGTCCAGGTCCTCGGCCACGGTGAGCATGATGATCCGGGCGCCGGGGTCGGCGGACAGCAGCCGCCGCACCGTCTCCACCCCGCCGAGCCCGGGCATCCGGACGTCCATCAGGACGAGATCGGAGCGGTCGGCCACCCAGCGGCGGAGGACCTCCTCACCGTTCGTCGCCGTGGTCACCCGGTCGACACCCGGCACGGTCGCCACCGCACGGCGCAGCGCCTCCCGGGCAAGCGGTGAATCGTCGCAAACGAGAACGGAAGTCATGACCGTCCTCCGCAGCTGATCCGCGTCACGTTGAGCCTCCTGGCTGGTACGAACTCTCTCCGCACTTCCAACGACCGTCACTCGAATGAGTTACGGCCTTCAGGGCCATCTCCACCACTGTACGTGGCCAACCCATTACGGATCAGCCGCATCGCGGGGCGAACGCGGCACTTTTGTGCTCACCGAGCGCGTCAGACGCGCGATGGGCGCGCACCGCGCACGCCGGAGTACGGCCCGCGGCAGGGCCGAGCCACCCGATTGCCGCGGCACGGACGACGCTCCACCTTGCCCCCCTTGGTCCGTTTTTTGGGCTTTTGTACGATCATTGACTGTTGCGTGGCTCTGTGGGTGACTTGTCCCACAGCGTGCTGTAAGTCATATTTCCAGGTGTCCATCCCGGCACCTCGAAGCCTCGCCGAGCGCCTGTCGGACGACTCGAAGGGAATGAGCCATGGCCGATTTCTCCCGACTCCCCGGTCCGAACGCGGACCTGTGGGACTGGCAGCTCTCCGCCGCCTGCCGCGGCGTGGACAGTTCGCTCTTCTTCCACCCCGAGGGCGAGCGCGGCGCGGCGCGCAGCTCGCGTGAGCAGAGCGCGAAGGAGGTCTGCATGCGCTGCCCGGTGCGTGCCCAGTGCGCGGCCCACGCCCTGGCGGTGCGCGAGCCCTACGGCGTCTGGGGCGGCCTCACCGAGGACGAGCGCGAGGAGTTGCAGGGCCGCGCGCGCAACCGACTGGTCGAGGTGCCACTGACCGTCCATCAGTAGCCGGCCCGGCGCGTCGGCCGATCCGAAGAAACGTTTCACTCCGCCGGCACAGTCCGGCCCCCTGTTGCCCTGACCGCCCTACCGCCCCGCGAACCCCTGCACCTTCGATCCCGGCACACCCTCGACCCGAAGCCCACCCTCGACCCGAAGCTCACCCTCGACGACCGGCCGCCACCGTGGCGAGCCGGTCGAGCATGAGCCCGACGGCCGGCACCTCGGCCAGGTCCGGCAGGGTCAGCGCCACCACCTCGCGCACCGCGGGCCCGCCGGAGGCCGCCCGCAGCGGCACCGCCGCCACCCCGTCCTGCCGCACCGCGCCCAGCGCCAGCCGCGGCAGCACCGCCACCCCCAGCCCGGCGGCCACCAGGCCCACCACCGCCGGGTAGTCGTCGGTGGCGAAGTCGATCCGGGGAGCGAACCCCGCCTTGGCGCAGAGCTCCACCAGGTGGCCGCGGCACTGCGGGCAGCCGGCGATCCACTGCTCCCCGGCCAGCTCGGCCAGCTCCACCGGCGCCCGGTCGTCGTCCGGCCCGCCCGGCCCGTCCAGCCCGTCGGGCCCGTCCAGTGCATCGGGCCCGGCGGACCCGGCGGACGCAGCCCGCCCGGCCAGCGGGTGCCCGGCCGGCAGCAGGCCGACCAGCGGGTCCGCCAGCAGCGGGCGGACCACCAGGTCGGACCAGTCCCCGGCGGCGGCCGTCTCGGCGGCGGCCAGCACCGCCGCGGCCCGCGCGGACCGCGACACGCCGTGCGCGGGGGCGGCCGGGGCCGGCGGCTCGCCCGGGTAGCGGAAGGCCAGCGCGATCTCGCACTCGCCGCCGCGCAGCATCGCCAGCGACTCCGGCGGCTCGGCCTCCACCAGCGAGACCCGCACCCCCGGATGGGCCTCCCGCAGCCGCGCCACGGCCGCCGGCACCAGGGTGGAGCTGGCGGTGGGGAAGGAGACCAGGCGGACCCGCCCGGCCCGCAGGCCGGCGATCGCCGCCACCTCCTGCTCGGCCGCCGACAGCCCGGCCAGGATCCCGGCGGCGTGCTTGAGCAGCACCTCGCCGGCCTCGCTCAGCTGCACCCCGCGCCCGGAGCGCGCCACCAGCGGCAGGCCCACCGCCTTCTCCAGCGCCTTCATCTGCTGGCTGACCGCCGGCTGGGTGCACCCCAGCTCCCGGGAGGCGGCGGAGAACGACCCGGTGCGGGCGACCGCGCGCAGCACACGCAGATGACGAGCCTCGATCATGCGCCCACGGTACTTCGCCCGGTGCACCGCGAACGCGACCGGCCCGGGGGGGGGAAACGGGGGGGGGGGGGGGGGGGGGGGGGGGGAGGGGGGGGGGGGGGGGGGGGGGGGGGGGGGGGGGGGGGGGGGGGGGGGG
>NZ_JBNQTI010000016.1:0-68148 GCF_050325825.1 Kitasatospora sp. LaBMicrA B282 | reverse complement strand
GGTCCGCCCCCGCGGGTGCGGGGGCGGACCGGGCCGGGAAACCTGCCGTCAGGCGTCAGGCGTCAGTGCGAGTGGCCGTGGCCGTGCGAGTGGCCGGCGGCCTCCGCCTCGTCCTCCTTCTTCTCCACCACCAGGGTCTCGGTGGTGAGCAGCAGGGAGGCGATCGAGGCGGCGTTCTCCAGGGCGGAGCGGGTGACCTTGACCGGGTCGATGACGCCGGCCTTCACCAGGTCGCCGTACTCGCCGGTGGCCGCGTTGTAGCCGTGACCGGCCTCCAGGTCGGCGACCTTGGAGGTGATGACGTAGCCCTCGAGGCCGGCGTTCTGGGCGATCCAGCGCAGCGGCTCGACCAGCGCGCGGCGGACCACCGCGACACCGGTGGCCTCGTCGCCGGTCAGCCCCAGGCCGTCCTCCAGCACCTTGGCGGCGTGCACCAGCGAGGCGCCACCGCCGGCCACGATGCCCTCCTCGACCGCGGCGCGGGTCGCGGAGATGGCGTCCTCCAGGCGGTGCTTGCGCTCCTTGAGCTCGACCTCGGTGGCGGCGCCGACCTTGATCACGCAGACCCCGCCGGCCAGCTTGGCCAGGCGCTCCTGCAGCTTCTCGCGGTCCCAGTCGGAGTCGGTGGCGGCGATCTCGGCCTTGATCTGGGCGACCCGACCGGCCACGGCCTCGGAGTCACCGGCACCGTCGACGATGGTGGTCTCGTCCTTGGTGATGGTCACCCGGCGGGCGGTGCCGAGCACCTCGACACCGGCCTGGTCGAGCTTGAGGCCGACCTCCTCGGAGATGACGGTGGCACCGGTGAGGGTGGCCAGGTCGCCGAGGATGGCCTTGCGGCGGTCACCGAAGCCCGGGGCCTTGACGGCCACCGCGTTGAAGGTGCCGCGGATCTTGTTGACCACCAGGGTGGAGAGCGCCTCGCCGTCCACGTCCTCGGCGATGATCAGCAGCGGCTTGGCCGCGCCGCCCTGCAGGATCTTCTCCAGCAGCGGGAGCAGCTCCTGGATCGAGGAGATCTTGCTCTGGTTGATCAGGATGTACGGGTCCTCCAGGACCGCCTCCTGACGCTCCTGGTCGGTGACGAAGTACGGCGACAGGTAGCCCTTGTCGAACTGCATGCCCTCGGTGAAGTCGAGCTCCACGCCGAAGGTGTTGGACTCCTCGACGGTGATCACACCGTCCTTGCCGACCTTGTCGATCGCCTCGGCGATCAGCTCGCCGACCTGGGTGTCCTGGGCCGAGAGCGAGGCGACGGCGGCGACGTCGTCCTTGCCCTCGATCTCGCGGGCGATCGAGAGCAGGTGCTCGGAGACGGCGGCGACGGCCTTGTCGATGCCCTTCTTCAGGGCGGCCGGGCCGGCACCGGCGGCGACGTTGCGCAGGCCTTCGTTGACCAGGGCCTGGGCCAGCACGGTGGCGGTGGTGGTGCCGTCACCCGCGACGTCGTTGGTCTTGGTGGCCACCTCCTTGACCAGCTGCGCGCCGAGGTTCTCGTACGGGTCGTCCAGCTCGACCTCGCGGGCGATGGTGACACCGTCGTTGGTGATCGTCGGGGCACCGAACTTCTTGTCGATGACGACGTTGCGGCCCTTGGGGCCGATGGTCACCTTGACCGTGTCGGCCAGCTTGTTGACACCGCGCTCCAGCGAGCGGCGGGCGTCCTCGTCGAACTGCAGGATCTTCGCCATGATTCCGTCTTCCTCAGGAAATTGCGTTACGTGACGTCAGGTGCTGCCAACAGCCGCGCCCCGGCCCCTGTCACACCTGACACGGATCCGGGGCGGGCGAAACGAACCCTTGGGGTTCGCCGGCTGCTTACTTCTCGATGATGGCGAGAACGTCGCGGGCCGACAGGACCAGGTACTCCTCGCCCTGGTACTTGACCTCGGTGCCGCCGTACTTCGAGTACAGGACGACGTCGCCGACGGCGACGTCGAGCGGCAGACGCTGGCCGTCCTCGAAGCGGCCCGGGCCGACGGCCAGGACGACGCCCTCCTGGGGCTTCTCCTTGGCGGTGTCCGGGATAACCAGGCCGGAGGCCGTGGTGGTCTCGGCGTCGAGCGGCTGGACCACGATGCGGTCCTCAAGCGGCTTGATGGCAACCTTGCTGCTGGTGGTCACGTCCGAGCTCCCCTTCGGAGATTACGGGGTTGTCTAACAGGTAGGTGGGCGACCGGCGGCCTGCCGTCGCGGGGGTCAGGCCGGTACTGTCGCGTTAGCACTCCCCCGGGGGAGAGTGCCAGGAACGACCTTAGGCCGCGGTTAGCACTCAGTCAACCAGAGTGCCAACGGCGCGCCCGGGAATTCCGGGACCCGGGACAATGTGCAGGTGGAGACCGAGATCATCGACGCGCTGCTGACCCCCGAAGGCCGGCAGCTGCTGGCCCAGACCCGTGGCTGCACGCCCGGCGAGGAGCTGGCGCTGGCCACCCGGCTGCGCCGCGACCACCCGGCGGAGCTGGTCTCCGCCGCCCTCGGCCAGGAGCGGCTGCGGCAGCGGGCCCGGGCCAAGTTCGGGGACGACGCCGAACGGATGTACTTCACCCCCGACGGCGTGGAACAGGCCACCCGCCGCACCGTGGCCGACTGGCGCGCGCAGCGGTTCGCCGCGCTCGGGGTGCGCCGGCTGGCCGACCTGTGCGGCGGCATCGGCGGCGACGCGATCGCCCTGGCCCGGGCCGGCATCGCGGTCACCGCGGTCGACCGGGACCCGGTGACCTGCGCGGTGGCCGCCGCCAACGCCGCCGCACTGGGCCTGGCCGACCTCGTCGAGGTGCGCTGCGCCGACGTCACCGAGGTGGACACCGCCGGCTATGACGCGGTCTTCACCGACCCCGCCCGGCGCGGCGCCCGCGGCCGGATCTTCGACCCGGAGGCCTACTCGCCGCCGCTCTCCTGGGCGATCGAGGCCGGCCGGGCCACCCGGTTCGGCGCGCTCAAGGTGGCCCCCGGCATCCCGCACGAGGCGGTGCCCGCGGACGCCGAGGCGGAGTGGGTCTCGGACGGCGGCGACGTCAAGGAGGCGGTGCTCTGGTTCGGCACCGGCGCGCCGGCCGACGCCCCGCACCGGGCGACGCTGCTCGGCGGGCGACTGCCGGGCGGCCACAGCCTGACCGGCGGCCGGCTGCCCGACCCGCCGGCCGGCCCGCTGCGGCGCTACCTCTACGAGCCGGACGGCGCGGTGATCCGCGCCCACCTGGTCGCCGAGGTGGCCGACCTGCTCGGCGGCGCGACCCTGCTCGACCCGCACATCGCCTACCTGACCTCGGACCGGCTGACGCCCACCCCGTACGCCGCCGCCTACGAGATCACCGACGAACTCCCGTTCAACGTCAAGAAGCTCAAGGCGCTGCTGCGCGAGCGGGCGGTCGGCACCCTGGTGATCAAGAAGCGCGGCTTCGCGGTCGAGCCGGACGAGCTGCGGCGCAAGCTCCGCCCGCAGGGGCCGAACGCGGCGGTGGTGCTGCTCACCCGGATCGGCACCACCCCGGTCATGCTGCTGGCGCGCGAGCTCCGGCAGCCGTAGAGCGGCGGCCGGCCGGTCCCTCGGCGTCCGGTCCCTCGACGGACACTCAGCCGGCGGGCGCTCAGCCGGCGGACGGTCAGCCGGCCGGCGGGGCCTGGACGTAGTCCTCCAGCCGGCCCACCGCGAAGCCCTGCTCCTGGATCCGGCTGAGCAGTTCGCCGAACATCTGGGTCATGGTCTCGCCCTTGAGGTCCTTGGGCCCGCGGAAGTGGGCCAGGATGATGTCGCCGGGCCTCAGCTTCTTGTCGGCGGCCTGGTACTGCATGTCGTGGATCTGCATGCTCTCGCGCCACAGCACGACGGCCCGCGGACCGCACTGCTGGACGGCGTTGTTCAGCGTCGCCGAGTTGGCGCCGTCGCCGTAGGGCGGACGGAACAGGAACGGCGCCGTCCCGTACTGCTGGGTGAGCACCTGCTGGTCGCCGCAGACCTCGCTCTTCTGCACCGCGGCCGACTTGGTGCTCATCGCCGGGTGGTGCAGCGTGTGGTTCTGGATGTGGTTGCCGGCGGCCTGCAACGGCTTGAAGTAGCCGTAGTCGTTCTTGATCGCGTCGTCCATCAGGAACATGGTGATCGGGACCTTCAGGTCGCTCATCATCTGGATGAACTGCGGGTCCTTCTCCTCACCGTCGTCGATGGTCACGAAGACCACCTTGTCGGTGGTGGGGATGTTGCTGATCACCGGCACCTGGCCGGTGCGGGCGAGCTTGACCGGCTTGTCGGCCGGCGGTTGCGGCGCGGCGGGCAGCGGCTTCAGGTTCCACTTGGCCCAGGCGGCGTCCGACACCTGACCCGCGGCGGCCGTGGCGGACGCGGCAGCGGACGGGGAGCCGGCGGCTGCCGGGGCCGCCGGGACGGCCTGGCTCGGCTCCGGGGCCGCGTTCTTCGTCCCGCCACCGCTGCCGCCGCAGCCGCTGACCGCCACCGCGGCGGTCAGCGCGAGCGCCCCCGCCGTGCCCGCCGTCCACCGGCTCCGGTGCTTGCTCGTCACGGCGTCCCGCCCCCTCGCTCGTTCCCGCCGGCCGACCGTTCCGTCCGACCCGCCCCGCTGTCCGGTGACCCACCCCGGGCCACCGCCGTCGTTCGGCTCCGAACGCTACCGCTCCTCGACCAGGTACTCGCTGCGGAAACCCCAGCGGTGCACCGGACGGGCCAACAGGTCCGACGGCGGCTCGGCCGGCGCCGCCGGGTCGACGCCCGCCGGCCACCAGCTGATCACCAGCACCCGGTCCCCCGGCGCGCTGAACAGCTCGACCCGCGCCGCGCCGGCCGGCAGCGCGTGCTCCCGGGCCCAGGCCAGCAGCTCGGCGCCGCGCCCGGCGGCCGCCTTGGCCTCCCACATCGACGCCTCGGTCGGCCCCGCCCCCGCCGTGCTCACTGCTCGCCGCCGTCCAGCGCGCGGTACGCCGCGCCGTGCACGTCGCCGTGCGCCGCGGCCGGCACCGAGACCTCGGTGACCGGCAGCGAGGAGTCCGCCGAGAGGTCGAAGGAGGAGGCCGGCCGGTTGCGCCAGACCATCTCCGCGCCGAGCGCGGCCACCATCGCCCCGTTGTCCGTGCACAGGCCCGGGCGCGGCACCCGCAGCCGGATGCCGGCCCGCTCGCAGCGCTGCTCGGCCATCGCGCGCAGCCGCGAGTTGGCCGCCACCCCGCCGCCGATCATCAGGTGGTCCACGTCGTTGTCCCGGCAGGCCTTGATCGCCTTGCGGGTCAGCACGTCGGTGACCGCCTCCTGGAAGGAGGCCGCGACGTCCGCCACCGGCACCTCCTCGCCGGCCCGCCGCTTGGCCTCCACCCAGCGGGCCACCGCGGTCTTCAGGCCGGAGAAGGAGAAGTCGTACTCCGGGTCCTTGGGGCCGGTCAGGCCGCGCGGGAAGTGCACCGCCTTGCGGTCGCCCTCCCGGGCCATCCGGTCCACCACCGGGCCGCCCGGGAAGCCGAGGCCGAGCACCCGGGCCACCTTGTCGAAGGCCTCGCCGGCCGCGTCGTCGATGGTGGCGCCGAGCGGGCGCACGTCGGAAGTGATGTCGCCGGTGAGCAGCAGCGAGGAGTGGCCGCCGGAGACCAGCAGCGCCATCGTCGGCTCGGGCAGCCGGCCGTGCTCCAGCTGGTCCACGCAGATGTGCGAGGCGAGGTGGTTGACCCCGTAGAGCGGCTTGTCCAGCGCCCAGGCGTAGGCCTTGGCGGCGCTCACGCCGACCAGCAGCGCGCCGGCCAGGCCGGGGCCGGCGGTGACCGCGATGCCGTCCAGGTCGCTCGCCTTGATCCCGGCGGTGTCCAGCGCGCGCTGGATGGTGGGGACCATCGCCTCCAGGTGCGCCCGGCTGGCGATCTCCGGGACCACGCCGCCGAACCGGGCGTGGTCGTTGACGCTGGAGGCCACCGCGTCGGCCAGCAGGGTCGTGCCCCGCACGATGCCGACGCCGGTCTCGTCGCAGGAGGTCTCGATGCCCAGGACGAGCGGTTCGTCAGCCATGGTCTTCCTCGGTGTCGTTCTCGTTCGGCTCGTGCTCGGTCGGCTCGCCGTCGTTCGGCTCCGTGTCGATCGGCTCGCCGTCGATCGGCTCGCTGTCGATCGGGACGGTCGCGTCCGGGTCGGGCGCGTCCAGCCGGTCCAGCTTCATCACCAGCGCGTCGACGTTGGCCGGCTGGTAGTAGCCGCGCCGGATGCCGACCGGGGCGAAGCCGAAGCGCTCGTAGAGCCGCTGCGCGCGGAAGTTGTCGATCCGCACCTCCAGCAGCAGTTCGGTGCAGCCGCGCCGGGCGGCCTCCTCGATCAGGTCGGCGAGCAGCGCCGCACCCAGCCCGCGGCCCTGGTAGCGGTCGTCGACCCCGATGGTCTGCACGTCCGCCTCGGCGCCCACCGCCATCAGCCCGGCGTAGCCGACGATGACGCCCTCCTCGGTGGTGGCCACCGTGTAGTGCCGGCTGCCGCCGGGGTGCGCGTCGGCCAGCTCCGACCAGTACATCCCGGCCGACCAGGCGTCCTCGGGGAAGAGCAGCGGCTCCAGCTCCAGCACCGGGGCGATGTCCCACCAGCGCATCGCACGCAGCGTGATGCGCGCGGTGCGGGTCCCCGCGGTCACGCCGGCAGCACCGCCTTGTAGCCGGCGGGCACCTGGGCGTCGGGGCGGCGCAGGTAGAGCGGCAGCGGCGGCAGCAGCTCGCGCCCGGCCGCCAGCTCGTGCACCGCGAAGTCGGCCAGCGCGCCGGCCGACAGGTGCTCGGGGCCGTGCGCGCCCGGGAAGGTCTCCGGGTAGAGCAGTGCGCCCGCGCCGACCGAGACCTCGCGGCGGGCCAGGTCGCCGGGCCGGTCCACCGCCGGGCCCTCGACCCGGCGCCCGGCGGCGTCGTAGTCGGCCCAGTAGACCTCCTTGCGGCGCGCGTCGGTGGCCGCGGTGAACGGGCCGGTGCGCCCCTGCCCGCGAGCCTGGTGGGCGATCGCGTCCAGCGTGCAGACGCCGTGCACCGGCAGGCCGAGCGCGTGGCCGAGCGCGGCGGCGGTGGCCAGGCCGACCCGCAGGCCGGTGTAGGGGCCGGGGCCGACGCCGACCGCGAGCGCGGTCAGCTCCCGCTTGTCCACGCCCGCCTCCGCGAGCACCCGCTCGATCGAGGGAAGCAGCAGTTCGCCGTGGCGTCGGGCGTCGACCTGGTAGGTCTGCGCCAGGACGGCCGCGCCGTCGTGGACGGCGGCGGTGACGGCAGGGGTAGCGGTGTCGAAGGCGAGCAGCAGCACGGATCCAGGTTAGAGGGTCGCCGGAGCGTCCCCGGCGCCGACCGCTCCTCGACCCTTTGTCCTGATACGGAACACACGTTCAACGGGTCCCGGCTGCCGCTGCGGAACCTGGCACGATGGGGCGCACGACAGGTGGAGAGCCCGACGGACAACCCGACGAACAAGTGGAGTGCGCGGTGGCGATCAAGGGTCCTGCAATCGCGGTCGCCGGTCTGACCCTGAGCGCGCTGGCGGTGGTCACCCTGCTCGCCGTCCAGGCCGAGGGCACCGCCGGCAAGGCCCTGGCCGCCCAGCCGCCGCCCAGCGCGAGCGGCACGCCGGGCGACTCGCCGAGCCCGAGCGGCTCCGCCTCCCCCGGCGTGCCGCCGCTGCCCAAGGCGGCCGAGGGCGGCACCCGGCGGGTGGTCTACTCGATCGGTGCCCGCGAGGTCTGGCTGGTCGACCCGAAGAAGACCCCGGAGGTCCAGGCCGCCTTCCCGGTCACCGGCGGCTCGGTCAACCCGACGCCCGGCAGCTACACGGTCTACAGCCGCTCCGCCACCGCCAGCGGGACCGACGGGCGGCAGATCGAGCACGTGGTCCGGTTCACCCAGCAGGGTGGTGTGGTCTTCGGGTTCAGCGCGGCCCTGGACGAGGCCGCGCCGAGTCCCGACCCGAAGGGCAAGACCGGCGGGATCCGGACCGACCGGGGTGACGGTCAGACGCTCTGGGACTTCGCCCCGATGGGCACCCGGGTGCAGGTGGTCGGCTGAGCCGGCTCGCCCGGCGCCGGCGGGGTGCACACCGCGGCGGCCGCGGCGGTGGCGGCGAGCAGCCGGTCCATCGGGACCCGCTCCGGATCGAGGTGCTGGCGGGTCGGCCGGCTCGGGGCGGCGGCGGGGGTGCTGCTCTGCATGGCGGACTCCCTAGTTAGGCACACCTAACTGCAGGGTCCATCCCACCACGGCGGCGACGACCGCTGCAACACGTTGCCGACACGCTGTCGGAAAGTTTCGCCGACGCGGCCCGGCCGATCAGTCGGCCAGCCCCGCCAGGTCCACCCCGTGCCAGCGGCCGCCCAGGCCGCTGAGGGTCACCCGGCGCAGATCGGGACCGACCTCTTCGGGGGTCTCCTCGGTGGCCTTCTCGGGGGCCTCCTCGGGGGCCTGCTCGGCGCCGCCCAGGGCGCGCTCGATCCGCACCTCCAGCCGGTCCTCGGAGAGCTGCTCGACCTTGCCCTCGCCCCACTCGACCACGATCACCGACTCGGGCAGCGAGACGTCCAGGTCGAGGTCCTCCATCTCGTCCAGCCCGCCGCCGAGCCGGTAGGCGTCCACGTGCACCAGCGCGGGCCCGCCGGCCAGCGACGGGTGCACCCGGGCGATCACGAAGGTCGGCGAGGTCACCGCGCCGCGCACCCCGAGCCCCTCGCCCAGCCCGCGGGTCAGCGTGGTCTTCCCGGCGCCCAGCTCCCCGGAGAGCAGGACCAGGTCGCCGGGCCGCAGCACCCCGGCCAGCCGGCGGCCGAGGCCGGTCATCTCCTCGGGCGTGGGAACGGTGAGAGTGGTGTGGACGCCCATGGCTCCTCTTCGTCTGTGCTGCTCGCTGCTCGGCTGTGCCGCGCGCCGCGTAGCCCCGGTGGGACCGTCGCTGCGCCCAACGGTGCCACATCACGGCGGCAGCGCGGTGTGCCGCGGCTCAGCCGAGCGGGCCGCCCGCCTGCCGGATCAGCTCCAGCAGCCGGGTGTTGACCTCTTCGGGGCGCTCGAGCATCACCAGGTGCCCGGTGCCCGGGACCAGCACCAGACGGGCCTCCGGCAGCGCGGCGGCGATCGCCTCGCTGTGGCCGACCGGGGTGAGCAGGTCCTCGGTGCCGGCCAGCACCAGCACCGGCAGGTCGGCCAGCGCGGCCAGCGCGGCCGCCTTGTCGTGGACCGCGAACGCCGGGTAGAACTCGGCGACCACGTCGATCGGGGTGCTGTCCAGCAGTTGCTCGGCGAACCGGGCGACCGCCGGGTCGACGTCCCGGCCGTCACCGCCGAAGGAGAACCGGCGGTAGAAGACCGCGGCCACGTCCGAGCCCAGCCGGCGGGTCGCCTCGACCAGGCCCACCTGGCTGCCCAGCAGCCGCACCACGCCCGGCCCGACCCGGCGCCACACCCGGCTGCCCACCGGGGGCAGGCCGAAGGTCACGGTGTCCCAGCCGCCGGCCGTGGTGCCGATCAGCGCCATCCCGGCCACCCGGTCGCGGAACAGCTCGGGGTGGCGGTCGGCCAGCGCCATCACGGTCATGCCGCCCATCGAGTGGCCGACCAGCACGATCGGCCCGGTCGGCACCAGGGCGTCCAGCACCGCCCGCAGGTCCTCGCCCAGCTGGTCGATCGAGGCGGGCTCACCGGCCAGGTAGGAGCGCGAGCGCTCGGAGCGGCCGTGGCTGCGCTGGTCCCAGAAGAGCAGCCGCACCCCGTCGGAGCGCAGCGCGGCCCGCTGGAAGTGGTACACGTCCTGGTTGAGGCAGTAGCCGTGGCAGAAGACCACGGTCAGCGGGGCGTCGGCGGGACCGTCCAGCTCGCAGTGGAGGGCGGTGCCGTCGGCGGCGGTCACGGTCCGCGGCCGGCCGCGCAGCGAGCCGAAGGGGGCGGCGGCGTCCAGCCGTTCGCGGGCCCGTCGACGGGCCCGGCCCAGGGTGAGGCGTTCGATCGCCACCCCGGCCGCCGCGCCGGCGGCGGCCACGCCGAGCGAGAGGCCGATCAGGCCCGCCCGACTGACGCCCCCACCGGCCTCCTCGCTCACCCGAGCGCCCCGGTCCCGCCCAGGTAGCGGCGCGGCACCCGGGAGCCGATCCGGGTGACGATCTCGTAGGCGATGGTGCCGCTGGCCCGGGCCCAGTCCTCGGCGGTCGGCTCGCCGCGCTCGCCGTTGCCGAAGATCAGCACCTGCTCGCCGACCTCGGGGGTGTCGCCGCCCAGGTCCACCACGAACTGGTCCATCGCGACCCGGCCGGCCACCGTCCGCCACTTGCCCGCCACCTGCACCTGGCCGGTGGAGCTGGCGTGTCGCGGGATGCCGTCGGCGTAACCGACCGGCACCAGGCCCAGGGTGGTCTCGCCCTGGGTGTGGTACTGGTGCCCGTAGCTGACGCCGTGCCCGCCGGGCACCTGCTTGACCAGCGCCAGCCGGGCGCTGAGCGACATCACCGGGCGCAGCCCGAAGTCCGCCGGGGAGCCGACCTCGGGCACCGGGGAGACCCCGTACATCGCCAGCCCGGTGCGGACCAGGTCGTAGTGGCTCTCCGGATACAGCAGGGTGGCGGGCGAGTTGGCGAGGTGCCGGACCTCGGGCGCGGCGCCGGCCCGCTCGGCGTAGGCCAGCATCGCGGCGAAGGCCTCCTGCTGGGCCCGGACCGAGGGGTGGCCCGGCTCGTCGGCGCAGGCGAAGTGCGACCAGATGCCGACCACCTGGAGCAGCCCCTCGGCCTCGGCCCGCAGCGCCGCGCCGACCAGCTCGGGCCAGTCGTGCGGCTGACAGCCGTTGCGGCCCAGTCCGGTGTCGGCCTTCAGGTGGACCCGGGCCGGGATGCCGGTGGCGCGCACCGCCTCCAGCAGCTCGGTCAGCGCCCACTGGCCGCTCACCGAGACGTCGATGCGGGCCCGCAGCGCCTGGGCCCACGGGCCGCCGGGCGTCCACAGCCAGCACAGGATCCGCGCCTGCTCGGGGGCGATGCCCGCGGCCCGCAGCGCCAGCGCCTCCTCCGGCGTGGCGGTGCCGAGCCAGCGCACCCCGGAGGCCAGCGCCTCCAGGGCGCAGGGCAGCGCGCCGTGGCCGTAGCCGTCGGCCTTCACCACGGCCATCAGGTCCGCGCTCGGCGCCTTCCCGCGCAGGGCGGCGAGGTTGCCGCGCAGGGCGGCCAGGTCGACGGCCACCTCGGCGCGCACGCCCTCGGCGAGCATGGTGGTCCCGGTCGTCTTCGCAGTTGTCATCGGACTCAGTCTCCCAGACCTTCGGCGGGCACCGCCCGACCCCCCTGGACTGCGTCCCGCCAGGCGGCCGGCAGCGCGGCGGCGACCTCCTGCGCGGTGATCGGCGCACCGGGCGCGCCGGCGGCCAGCCGGCCCGCCAGGCCGTGCAGGTAGGCGGCGGCCGGGGCGGCGTCGAAGGGGGGCAGTCCGGCGGCGAGCAGCGCGCCGGCCAGCCCGGCCAGCACGTCGCCGCTGCCCGCGGTGGCCAGCCAGGCGGTCCCGGTGGGGTTCACCCGGGCGGTGCCGTCCGGCCGGGCGACCACCGTGGTGGAGCCCTTGAGGAGCACGGTCGCGCCGTACCGGGCGGCCAGCTCGCGGGCGTGCCGCAGCCGGGCGGCGGCCACCCGGTCGGCGGTGGTGCCGTCGCCGAGCAGCCGGGCCGCCTCGCCGGCGTGCGGGGTGAGCAGGGTGGGGGCGGTGCGGCCGGCCAGGGCGGCGGGGCCGCGGCGGGCCAGTTCGGTCAGCCCGTCGGCGTCCACCAGCACCGGGACCTCGCTCGCCAGCGCGTCGTCCAGCGCCTCGGGCGTGTCGTCGCCGGAGCCGGGGCCGACCACCCAGGCCTGCACCCGCCCGGTGGTGAGCAGCACCTCGGGATGCCGCCGCACCACCTCCTCGGCCGGCCGACCCTGGTAGCGCACCGCACCCGCGCCGCCGTGCAGCGCGCCGGCCACCGCGAGCAGCGCCGCCCCCGGGTAGCGCTCGGAGCCGGCCAGCACGCCGAGCACCCCGCGCCGGTACTTGTCGCTCTCGGTGCCCGGCACCGGCAGCAGCGCGGCCAGGTCGGCGTGCTGCAGCGCCTCGACCGGTGCCGCCGGCGGGCGCAGCCCGATCGGCACCAGCTGCACCACCCCGGCGTACCCGGCGCCCGGGTCGATCAGCAGGCCGGGCTTGTGGGTGCCGAAGGTGACGGTCACGTCCGCCCGCAACGCCTGCCCCGCCACCTCGCCGGTGTCGGCGTCCACCCCGCTGGGCAGGTCCACCGCGACCAGCAGTCCGGTGCGCGGCGCGCGGGCGTAGGGCTCGGCGGCCGGGCGCAGGCCGCCGCGGCCGCCGATGCCGACGATCCCGTCCAGGATCAGGTCGGCGCGGCGGAAGGCGGCCGTACCGGTCTCGGGGTCGGTGAGCAGCCGGCCGCCGGCCGCCCGCACCGCGGCCACCCCGCCGGGGTGCGCCCGCTCGGGGCTGAGCAGCACCGCGTCGACCGCCGCGCCGCGCCGGGCCAGCCGGGCCGCGGCGAGCAGCGCGTCACCGCCGTTGTCGCCGCTGCCGGCCAGCACCAGCACCCGGCTGCCGTAGACCCGGCCGCGGCGGCGGACCAGCAGCCGGGCGCAGGCCGCGGCCAGGCCGGCGGCGGCCCGTTCCATCAGCGGCTGCCCGGCGAGTTCGGCCTCGGCGGCCCGGACCTGGTCGACGGTGTGAGCTAGGCGCATGGCGCTGAAACTACCCTTCGGCGACGACCATCGCCGTGGCCACGCCCGCGTCGTGGCTGAGCGACAGGTGCCAGCGGCGCACCCCGAGTTCCGCCGCCTTGGCCGCCACCGTGCCGGTGACGTGCAGGAAGGGACGGCCGGAGGGCTCACTGTGCACCTCGCAGTGGTGCCACTCCAGGCCGGGTGGAGCGCCGAGCGCCTTGGCCACCGCCTCCTTGGCGGCGAACCGGGCGGCGAGCGAGGCGGCCGAGCGCTGCTGCCCGTCGGGCAGCAGCCGCTCGGCCGCGGTGAAGAGCCGCTCGCCGAGCCCGGGGGTGCGGGTCAGCGAGGCGGCGAAGCGGTCGATCGAGGCGACGTCGGTTCCTACTCCGATGATCACCCGACCGACGATAGCCGGTGCTACTCCACCGTCACCGACTTGGCGAGGTTGCGCGGCTGGTCCACCTCGTGGCCCTTGGCGGTGGCCAGCTCGCAGGCGAAGACCTGCAGCGGCACGGTGGCCACCAGCGGCTGGAGCAGCGTCGGGGTGGCCGGGATCCGGATCAGGTGGTCGGCGTACGGCACCACCGCGTCGTCGCCGTCCTCGGCGATCACGATGGTCCGCGCACCGCGGGCCCGGATCTCCTGGATGTTGGAGACGATCTTGTCGTGCAGCAGCGAGCGGCCGCGCGGCGAGGGCACCACCACGACCACCGGCAGCCCCTGCTCGATCAGCGCGATCGGGCCGTGCTTGAGCTCGCCCGCCGCGAAGCCCTCGGCGTGCATGTACGCCAGCTCCTTGAGCTTGAGCGCGCCCTCCAGGGCCACCGGGAAGCCGACGTGCCGGCCGAGGAAGAGCACCGAGCGGGCGTCGGCCAGCGACCGGGCCAGCTCGCGCACCGGCTCCATGGTGCCGAGCACCTGCTCGACCTGGCGCGGCGCGTCGGACAGCTCCTGGATCACCGCGGAGATCTCGTCGCCCCACTTGGTGCCGCGCACCTGGCCGAGGTAGAGCGCCACCAGGTAGCAGGCGACCAGCTGGGTGAGGAAGGCCTTGGTGGAGGCGACCGCCACCTCGGGCCCGGCGTGGGTGTAGAGCACCGCGTCCGACTCGCGCGGGATGGTCGAGCCGTTGGTGTTGCAGATCGCCAGCACCCGGGCGCCCTGCTCGCGGGCGTGCCGCAGCGCCATCAGGGTGTCCATGGTCTCGCCGGACTGGGAGATCGCGACCACCAGGGTGCGCTGGTCCAGGATCGGGTCCCGGTAGCGGAACTCGGAGGCCACCTCGACCTCGCAGGGGATCCGGGTCCAGTGCTCGATCGCGTACTTGGCGATCATGCCGGCGTGGAAGGCGGTGCCGCAGGCCACGATGACGACCTTGTCGACCTCGCGCAGCACCGAGTCCGGTATCCGCAGCTCGTCCAGGGTCAGCCGGCCGTCGGTGCCGATCCGGCCCAGCAGGGTGTCGGCGACCGCCTTCGGCTGCTCGGCGATCTCCTTGAGCATGAAGTAGTCGTAGCCGCCCTTCTCGGCGGCCGAGGCGTCCCAGTCCACGTGGTACTCGCGGACCTCGGCCTGGTTGCCGTGAAAGTCGGTCACCCGGACCGCGTCGGCGGTCAGTTCGACGACCTGGTCCTGGCCCAGCTCGATGGCCTCGCGGGTGTGCGCGATGAACGCGGACACGTCGGAGGCCAGGAAGTTCTCGCCGACCCCGCGGCCGACCACCAGCGGGGAGTTGCGCCGGGCGCCGACCACCGTGCCGGGGGCGTCCGCGTGCACCGCGACCAGGGTGAAGGCGCCCTCGAGCCGGCGGCACACGGTGCGCATCGCCTCGGCCAGGTCGCCCTGGTAGGACTCGGCGAGCAGGTGGGCGACCACCTCGGTGTCGGTCTCCGAGCGCAGCGTGTGGCCGCGCTCGGTCAGCTCGGCCCGGAGCTGGGCGAAGTTCTCGATGATCCCGTTGTGGACCACCGCGACCTTGCCGTGGTCGTCCAGGTGGGGGTGGGCGTTGGCATCGGTCGGGCCGCCGTGGGTGGCCCAACGGGTGTGACCGATGCCGGTGGTGCCGCCGGGGAGGGGGTTCTCGGCGAGCGACTTCTCCAGGTTGACGAGCTTTCCGGCTCGCTTGTCGGTGGCGAGAGCCCACTGCCCCGTGGGGTCCGCCGTCAGCACGGCCACACCTGCCGAGTCGTACCCTCGGTACTCCAGGCGCTGCAGCCCTGCGATCACTACTTCGAGCGCGGGCTGAGCGCCCACGTAGCCAACAATTCCGCACATATGTGTCAGCATAAGGGCGCGCCCCGGGCCAGAGGTGCGCCAGAGTTTCACCCGGGCCGTCCTGGTGGCCACCCCCAGTGACCGACACCACAGCACCGCCCCCGTCGTCGACGGACCACAATGGACCACGTGCTGACCGAACTCTGTAGCCAGGGCGCCCCCTCGACGCCCAGCCCGTCGCCGTCGCCGTACGTCGACCTCTCCCGGGCCGAGTGGAGCGCCCTGCGCGACCGCACCCCGCTGCCGCTCACCGCGGCCGAGGTGGAGCAGCTGCGCGGTCTCGGCACAGCACTGGACCTGGACGAGGTCCGCGACGTCTACCTGCCGCTCTCCCGGCTGCTCAACCTCTACATCCACGCCACCCACGAGCTGCGCGGCGCGCTGGGCACCTTCCTGGACACCCCGGACACCGAGCGCACCCGGACCCCGTTCATCATCGGCGTGGCCGGCTCGGTGGCGGTCGGCAAGTCCACCACCGCCCGCCTGCTGCAGGCCCTGCTGGCCCGCTGGCCCGAGCACCCGCGGGTCGAGCTGGTCACCACCGACGGCTTCCTGCTGCCCAACGCCGAGCTGCGCCGGCGCGGCCTGATGGCCCGCAAGGGCTTCCCGGAGTCCTACGACCGCCGCGCGCTGATGCGCTTCGTGGCGGACGTGAAGGCGGGCCGGGAGCAGGTCAGCGCGCCGGTCTACTCGCACCTGGTGTACGACATCGTGCCCGAGGAGCGGCTGGTGGTGCAGCGCCCGGACATCCTGATCGTCGAGGGCCTGAACGTGCTGCAGCCGGCGCTGCCCGGCACCGACGGCCGCACCCGGCTGGCGGTGGCGGACTACTTCGACTTCTCGATCTACGTGGACGCCCGCACCGACGACATCGAGAACTGGTACCTGTCCCGCTTCAAGAAGCTGCGGGACACCGCCTTCCAGGACCCCAACTCCTACTTCCGCCGGTTCACCGAGGTGCCGGAGGAGGAGGCGATGGAGTACGGCCGCCAGGTCTGGCGCACCATCAACAAGCCCAACCTGCTGGAGAACGTGCTGCCCACCCGCGGCCGGGCCACCCTGGTCCTGCAGAAGGGCGCCGACCACAAGGTCCGCCGCGCGCTGCTGCGCAAGCTCTGAGCAGACGCTGACGGCCTGTGGGATCGACGCACCGCATGGCGTCGAACCCACAGGCCTTCAGGGCCTTCGGACCGTCAGATCGCCAGCTGCTCGCGGACCACGCCGGCCAGTTGCTCGGCCACCCGCTCGGCCTGGTCGTGGTCGGCCGCCTCGACCATCACCCGGACCACCGGCTCGGTCCCGGACGGCCGCAGCAGCACCCGCCCGGTGCCGCCCAGCTCCACCTCGGCGGCCTTGACCGCCGTGGTCAGCTCCTCGCAGCCGGCCACCCGGCCCTTGTCCACGCCCTTGACGTTGATCAGCACCTGCGGCAGCCGGGTCATCACGGTGGCCAGGTCGGCCAGCGGCTGCTTGGTGGCGGCCAGTCGGGCGCCCAGCATCAGGCCGGTCAGGGTGCCGTCGCCGGTGGTCGCGTGGTCCAGCAGGATCACGTGGCCGGACTGCTCGCCGCCCAGCGCGTAGCCGTGCTCCTTCATCGCCTCCAGCACGTAGCGGTCCCCCACCGCCGTCTCGACCAGGGCGATCCCCTCGCGCTCCATCGCCAGCTTGAAGCCGAGGTTGGCCATCACGGTGCCGACCGCGGTGTTGCCGCGCAGCGTGCCGGCCTCGCGCATGGCGACCGCGAGGATCGCGATGATCTGGTCGCCGTCCACCTCGTTGCCGTCGGCGTCCGCGGCCAGGCAGCGGTCGGCGTCGCCGTCCAGCGCGATGCCCAGGTCCGCCCGGTGCTCGCGCATCGCCTGGCGCAGCCCGTCCAGGTGGGTGGAGCCGACGCCGTCGTTGATGTTGAGGCCGGTCGGCTCGGCGCCCAGGGTGTAGACCACCTCGGCGCCGGCCCGGGCGAAGGCCTCCGGGGCCACCCGGGCCGCGGCGCCGTGCGCGCCGTCGATGACCACCCTGACGCCGTCCAGCCGGTTGGGCAGCACGGCCACCAGGTGGGCGACGTACTTGTCGAAGCCCTCGGTGTACTCGTGCACCCGGCCGACCTCGGCACCGGTCGGACGGGGGCGCTGCGGCTCGGCGCCGGAGACGTGGTGCCGGTAGTCGGCCTCGATCGCGTCCTCGATCGCGTCGTCCAGCTTGTGGCCGCCGCGGGCCAGGAACTTGATCCCGTTGTCCGGCATCGCGTTGTGGCTGGCGGAGAGCATCACGCCGAAGTCCGCGCCGAGCGCCCCGGTCAGGTAGGCGACCGCCGGGGTGGGCAGCACGCCGACCCGCAGCACGTCCACGCCGGAACCGGCCAGCCCGGCGATCACCGCCGCCTCCAGGAACTCACCGGAGGCGCGCGGGTCCCGGCCCACCACCGCCACCGGGCGCCGTCCGCCGCCCGCGTCGCCCAGCACGTGCGCGGCGGCCATCGACAGGCCCAGCGCCAGTTCGGCGGTGAGCCCAACGTTTGCCACGCCGCGTACGCCGTCCGTACCGAAGAGTCGTGCCACAGTCCCGTCCTTCGTTGCCGGCCACCGGGCGGAGGGGGGAGGGCCGCCGGGTGGGTAGGGGTCCCCGGCCGCCTGACCGGGCCGGGGAACACAACGCCCCGGAGCACGATAAGTGCTCCGGGGCGTGGGTCCCACCTGGGGGTGCGCACCAAGGGAGGTACGCACCCCGGGTGGTGACTAGCGCTTGCTGTACTGCGGGGCCTTGCGGGCCTTCTTGAGACCGGCCTTCTTGCGCTCGACGGCGCGGGCGTCGCGGGTCAGGAAGCCGGCCTTCTTGAGCGGGCCGCGGTTGTTGTCCACGTCCGCCTCGTTCAGCGCACGGGCCACGCCGAGGCGCAGCGCGTAGGCCTGACCGGAGACGCCGCCGCCCGCGATGCGCGCGATGACGTCGTAACGGCCGTCCAGCTCGAGGAGCTTGAAGGGCTCGTTCACGGTCTGCTGGTGCACCTTGTTGGGGAAGTAGTTCTCCAGGGTGCGACCGTTGATCTTCCAGGTGCCGGTGCCGGGGACGATGCGCACGCGGGCGATCGCCTCCTTGCGACGGCCCAGACCGGCGCCGGGGATGGCCTCGCTGAAGCGGCCGGCCAGCGACTCGGAGGTGTAGGACGACTCCTCGCCCTCGGAGGTGTACTCGGTGTACTCCTCGTCGAGCTCGATGTCCAGGGGGGTCTCGATGGCAGCGTTCTCGGCCACGTTGTTCCTCAGCTCTTCTTCGTTAGGGCTTGGTGGCCGGAATTACTGCGCGACCTGGGTGATCTCGAACGGCACCGGCTGCTGGGCAGCGTGCGGGTGCTGCGGGCCCGAGTAGACCTTCAGCTTCGAGAGCATCTGACGGCCCAGGCTGTTCTTGGGGATCATGCCCTTGATGGCCTTCTCGACGGCCTTCTCCGGGTTGTTCGCCAGCAGGTCGTCGTAGCGGACCGAGCGGAGACCGCCCGGGAAACCGCTGTGACGGTAGGCCAGCTTCTGGGTCTTCTTGTTCCCGGACAGGTGCACCTTGTCGGCGTTGATGATGATGACGAAGTCACCAGTGTCAACGTGCGGCGCGTAGATCGCCTTGTGCTTGCCCCGCAGGAGGTTGGCGACCTGGGAGGCCAGGCGGCCGAGCACGACGTCGGTCGCGTCGATGACGTGCCACTGACGCTGGACGTCGCCGGGCTTGGGGCTGTACGTACGCACGGTCGTAGCCTTCGCTTTTCAGTGAGTGTGTCTGACAGGAGCACTTGGGACGAGAGGATCAGCCTGGTCCGCTTGGACGCAATCAAGCGGAGCCGCTGGTCATCGACCAGTTTTGACTCCGGCGTACCGACCTCTCACGTGAGATGGAGCGAGCCAATACGCACAACAAGTGCTCAGCCTACCGGTTCGGCAAGGCCAGGCCAAATCCCGGCGACGATCGGCTCAACGGTCGCGGCGCACCCGGGTCTCGTCCCAGACCGGCTCCGGCGACTCGTAGACCCGCCCATCAGCGCCGAAGACCAGGAAGCGGTCGAAGGTCCGGGCGAACCAGCGGTCGTGGGTGACGCAGAGCACGGTGCCCTCGAAGGACTCCAGCGCCTCCTGCAGCGCCTCGGCGCTCTCCAGGTCCAGGTTGTCGGTCGGCTCGTCCAGCAGCAGTGCGGTGACCCCCTCCAGCTCCAGCTTGAGGATCATCAGCCGGGCCTGCTGGCCGCCGGAGAGCGACTCGAACTTCTGCTCCTCCTGCCGGTCCAGCTCGTAGCGGCGCAGCGCGCTCATCGCCGCCTTGCGGTCCAGCGCGTGCTCCTCCTCGACGATCGAGCGCACCGTGCGCCCGAACAGCTCGGGGTGGGCGTGGGTCTGCCGGAAGTGGCCCGGCACCACCCGGGCGCCGAGCTTGACCGTGCCGCCGTGGCGCACCGTCTCGTCGCCGGCCAGCAGCCGCAGGAAGTGCGACTTGCCGGAGCCGTTGGAGCCGAGCACCGCGACCCGCTGGCCGTAGAAGACCTCCAGGTCGAAGGGCTGCATCAGGCCGGTGAGCTCCAGGTTCTCCAGGGTGAGCGCCCGCACGCCGGTGCGGCCGCCCTTGAGCCGCATGGTGATGTTCTGCTCGCGCGGCGGCTCCTCGGGGCGGCCGGCCTCCTCGAACTTCTTCAGCCGGGTCTGCGCGGCCGCGTAGCGGGTGGCCAGCGCGTGGCTGACCGAGGCCGCCTGGCGCAGCGAGACCACCAGCTTCTTCAGCTTGGCGTGCTCCTCGTCCCAGCGGCGGCCGAGCTCCTCGAAGCGGGCGAACCGCTCCTTGCGGGCCTCGTGGAAGGAGTCGAAGCCGCCGCCGTGCACCCAGACCGAGCTGCCGCCGCCACCGAAACCGGTCTCCACGCTGATGATCTTGTCGGCGGTGCGGGAGAGCAGCTCGCGGTCGTGCGAGATGTAGAGCACGGTCTTGCCGGTGGCCTTGATGGCCTCCTCCAGCCAGCGCTTGCCCGGGACGTCGAGGTAGTTGTCCGGCTCGTCGAGCAGCAGCACCTCGTCCGGGCCGCGCAGCAGGCACTCCAGCACCAGGCGCTTCTGCTCGCCGCCGGAGAGCGTGTTCAGGCCGCGGAACTGGGCCTTGTCGAAGGGCAGGCCGAGCGCCGCGGTGGTGCAGACGTCCCAGTCGGTCTCGTAGTCGTAGCCACCCGCGTCGGCCCAGTCGGAGAGCGCCTGGGCGTAGGCCATCTGCGACTTCTCGTCGTCCTGCGCCATCATCGCCAGCTCGGCCGCGTCCACCGCCTTGGCGGCCGCCGCGATCCGCGGCGGGGCCACCGAGACCAGCAGGTCGCGTACCGAGGCGTCCGGCGGCAGCGCGCCCGGCGTCTCGCGCAGGTCCTCCCGACCGGTGGTGCCGACGAACTGGCGCATCACGCCGAGCCCGCCGGAGACCGTGACGGTGCCGCCGTGCGGCTGCACGTCCCCCGCGATCATCCGCAGCAGGGTGGTCTTGCCGGCCCCGTTGGCGCCGACCAGCGCGACCGCCGCGCCCTCGCCGACCCGGAAGGACGCGTCGTCGAACAGCACCCGTCCGTCCGGCAGGTAGTACTCCAGGTGTGAAATCTCGACGTGTCCCATGAGTGGGAATTGTCCTATGCCCCCCCGGGCCCACCAAATGGATTAGGGCTGCACCGGCTGCTGCCCGGGCAGCGTGCGCATCCGGCGGGCCAGCCGGTTGCGCTCGGCCAGCTGGTCGTCGGCCGGGTAGCCGACCTCCTCCAGGGTCAGCCCGTAGGGCCGGATCACGTTGACCGCGCTGTTGCGCACCCCGCCGCGCAGCACCTCGCCGGGGAACTCCACCGGCCGGTGCCCGTCGCCGACCAGCAGCATCGCGCCGACCAGCGCCCGGACCATGTTGTGGCAGAAGGCATCGGCCCGCACGGTGGCCACCGCGAGCGAGCCCTCCTGGGCCGCGTACGGGTCCACCGGCACCCGGTCCCAGTGCAGCTCCAGCAGGGTGCGGATGGTGGTCGCGCCCTCGCGCTTCTTGCAGTAGGCGGCGAAGTCGTGCTCGCCCAGCAGCAGCTCGGCCGCCGCGTTCATCCTCGCCAGGTCCAGCGGCCGGTCGTGCCAGAGCACGTGCCCGCCCAGCAGCGGGTCCACCCCGCCCGGGTGGTCGGCCACCCGGTACGCGTAGCGCCGCCAGATCGCCGCGAACCGCGCGTCGAAGCCGGCCGGCGCCTCGCCCACCCGGTAGATCCGCACGTCGGCGGGCAGCCGCCCGGCCAGCCGGCGCAGCAGCTTCTCGCCGTGCTGGGCCCAGACCTCCTCGGGCAGGTCCACGTGCGCGACCTGGCCGCGGGCGTGCACCCCGGCGTCGGTGCGCCCGGCCACGGTCAGCGGGAAGAGCTCGGGGCTGCGGGTGACCACCTGCAGTGCGCTCTCGATCTCCTCCTGCACGGTCCGCCGCCCGCGCTGGCGGGCCCAGCCGGAGAACTCGGCCCCGTGGTAGGCCAGGTCGAGCCGGATCCGCCGGTACCCCTCGGCCGGTCCGTCCTTCACCGGCGCCGGCTCGGCGCAGTCGTTCACCACTTCAACTCCTCTGGACCCGGGACGGGTCCGGACACGGGCCTTGACACTCGCTTGGCCTGGACACGGGCTTGGCCCGGACACGGGAACGGGCCCGCTCCCCCGCCGAAGCGGGGAAACGGGCCCGTGCTCACTGTTCTTCGGTGAGCTGCACCTACCGGCGTCAGGCCTGCTCGGCCTCGTCGGCCGGGGCGGCGTCGGCCGGAGCCTCGACCTTGGCCTCGTCGGCCTCCTTGACGGCGCGCTTGGTGGCGGCCTCGGCCTCACCGACGGCGGTCTGCGCGACGGTCAGCGCCTCGACCAGCTCGATCACGGCCATCGGGGCGTTGTCGCCACGACGGGTGCCGATCTTGGTGATGCGGGTGTAGCCACCCGGGCGGTTCTCGTAGCGCGGCGCGATCTCGGTGAAGAGGGTGTGCAGCACGGCGACGTCGGTGATCGTCTTGCGGACGATGCGACGGTTGTGGATGTCGCCGGCCTTCGCCTTGGTGATCAGCTTCTCCGCCAGCGGGCGCATCCGACGGGCCTTGGCCTCGGTCGTGGTGATGCGGCCGTACTGGAACAGCTCGCGGCACAGGCCGGCGAGGAGCAGCGGCTCGTGGTGCGGGCCGCCACCGAGGCGGGCACCCTTCGTGGGACGGGGCATGGTAGCTCCTTGTATCTCCGAATCCGGCCGTGTCAGGTACCGGAACGGGCGGCCGGGCGCAGGTGCCCGGACGGCTTAGTTTCCTTGCATTGAGGTGGGGGCGGCCCGCTGGGGCCACCCCCGCCACAAGTCTGTCAGTACTGCTCGGTCTCGGCGTAACCCTGGTCGTCCAGGTCGTCGGCGCCGAAGGCGTCGGCGGCCGCGGTCGGGTCGAATCCGGGCGGGCTGTCCTTGAGGGCCAGGCCCATGCCGGCCAGCTTCGCCTTGACCTCGTCGATCGACTTCGCGCCGAAGTTGCGGATGTCGAGCAGGTCGGCCTCGGAGCGGGCGACGAGCTCACCCACGGTGTGGATGCCCTCGCGCTTGAGGCAGTTGTAGGAGCGGACGGTGAGCTCCAGCTCCTCGATCGGCAGCGCCAGGTCGGCGGCCAGGGCGGCGTCCGTCGGGGACGGGCCCATGTCGATGCCCTCGGCGTCGATGTTCAGCTCGCGGGCGAGGCCGAACAGCTCCACCAGGGTCTTGCCGGCCGAGGCCATGGCGTCGCGCGGACGCATGGCGGGCTTGGTCTCGACGTCGACGATCAGCTTGTCGAAGTCGGTCCGCTGCTCGACACGGGTGGCCTCGACCTTGTAGGTGACCTTCAGCACGGGGCTGTAGATCGAGTCGACCGGGATGCGGCCGATCTCCTGGCCGGAAGCCTTGTTCTGCACGGCGGAGACGTAGCCGCGACCGCGCTCGACGGTCAGCTCCATCTCCAGCTTGCCCTTGCCGTTCAGGGTGGCGAGGACCAGCTCGGGGTTGTGCACCTCGACACCGGCCGGCGGCGCGATGTCGGCGGCGGTGACCACACCCGGACCCTGCTTGCGCAGGTACATCACGACCGGCTCGTCGTGCTCCGAGGAGACGACCAGCTGCTTGATGTTCAGGATGAGGTCGGTGACGTCCTCCTTGACGCCCGGCACGGTGGTGAACTCGTGCAGGACACCGTCGATGCGGATGCTGGTGACAGCGGCACCCGGGATCGAGGAGAGGAGCGTGCGGCGGAGCGAGTTGCCGAGGGTGTAGCCGAAGCCCGGCTCGAGCGGCTCGATGACGAACCGCGAGCGGTACTCGTCGACGACCTCTTCGGTCAGCGACGGACGCTGAGCGATCAGCATGTTTTCAGATCCTCCAGTTGTCTTCGGCACCCACTATTTGATGCCGAACAAACCAAGCGTACGGCCTCCCGCAGGGAGCGGGAGGCCGGACGCGAGGGGTAAATCAGTCACACGAGCGGGGCAGCGTCAGACGCGGCGGCGCTTCGGCGGACGGCAGCCGTTGTGCGGGGTGGGGGTGACGTCCTGGATCGAGCCGACCTCGAGGCCGGTGGCCTGGAGCGAACGGATCGCGGTCTCGCGGCCGGAGCCCGGACCCTTCACGAAGACGTCGACCTTGCGCATGCCGTGCTCCTGCGCCCGACGGGCAGCGGCCTCGGCGGCCATCTGCGCGGCGAACGGGGTGGACTTGCGCGAGCCCTTGAAGCCGACGTGACCGGCAGAGGCCCAGGAGATCACGTTGCCCGAGGGGTCCGTGATCGAGACGATCGTGTTGTTGAACGTGCTCTTGATGTGCGCGTGGCCGTGAGCGACGTTCTTCTTTTCCTTGCGGCGGATCTTCTTCGCGCCGGCAGCCTGACGACCCTTGGGGGGCATAAGTCTGTTTCTCCTACTGAGGTGGTCGGTCCGCTAACCCGCGGGCCGGAGGGATGTCCGGTTAACGGGCGGACTACTTCTTGCCCGGCTTCTTCTTGCCGGCAATCGCGCGACGCGGGCCCTTGCGGGTACGCGCGTTGGTGTGGGTGCGCTGACCGCGGACCGGCAGGCCGCGGCGGTGACGCAGGCCCTCGTAGCAACCGATCTCGACCTTGCGGCGGATGTCGGCGGCAACCTCGCGGCGGAGGTCACCCTCGACGCGGTAGTTGGCCTCGATCCACTTGCTCAGCTTGACGAGGTCGTCCTCGGTGATGTCGCGGACGCGGATGTCGGGGTTCACGCCGGTCTCGGCCAGCGTCTGCTGGGCGCGGGTGCGGCCGATGCCGTAGACGTACGTGAGGGCGATCTCGATCCGCTTCTCGCGGGGGAGATCAACGCCGGCGAGGCGTGCCATTCATGGCTCCTGTGGTTCTTCAGAGGTCTTACGCGCCGCCACTCCTACTGTTCACACAGATGGAGCCCCGGCCTCTGACCGGGGGTGGCAGTCCGTCCCCGGGGGGAACGGATCGGGCGGCCCGTGTATGACGTTGTTGCGCGTCGCGCGAAGGTACTACGAGAAATGCGGGACGATCAGCCCTGGCGCTGCTTGTGGCGCAGGTTGTCGCAGATCACCATGACCCGACCGTGGCGGCGGATCACCTTGCACTTGTCGCAGATCTTCTTGACGCTCGGCTTGACCTTCATGGTTCAGGTTCTCCGGGTCTCGATCTGACGGGACTGTTTACTTGTAGCGGTAGACGATGCGTCCGCGAGTCAGGTCGTAGGGGCTCAGCTCCACGACGACGCGGTCATCGGGCAGGATCCGGATGTAGTGCATCCGCATCTTGCCGCTGATGTGCGCGAGGACCTTGTGACCGTTCTGCAGCTCAACCTTGAACATGGCGTTCGGGAGAGACTCGATCACGGTGCCCTCGATCTCAATGGCGCCTTGCTTCTTTGCCATGAACTGCGAGATCCACCCTTCGGGTCCGGCTACCGTATGCGGAACGCTCGTGCGAACCAGGCTTCACCTCACCGCCACGGAACCGCGACGTGATGAGGGCGTGCCGGAGCACGCTACGAGAGAGCCGACGGTCCATCGTACGGTACCGACCGCCGAACCGAAAAATTCACCGGCCCACCACTGCACCGACCGGCTGCACCGGGTCCACCTGGGCGGTGCAGGCCGAGCAGCGGCTGGCCGCCTCGGGGATCTCGGTCAGGCACTCCGGGCAGGGGCGCTTGGCCACCTTCGGCTTCTTCGGCAGGTACCGCGTGGCGGCCCGGGTCACCGGCAGCACCACGCAGAAGTAGAGCACCGCCGCGGTGAGCACGAAGGCGATCAGCACGTTGAGGAACTGCCCGTAGGGGAAGGTGACGCCGAGCACCGTGAAGCTGTACTGGCTGAAGTCGCCGGTGGCGCCGACCACCACACCGACCAGCGGGGTCAGGAAGGCCTTCACGAACCCGGTGACCACGGCGGTGAACGCCGACCCGATCACGATGCCGACGCCCATGTCGACGACGTTGCCGCGCGTCAGGAAGTCGCGGAAGCCCTTGAGCACTGTTTCCCCCAGGTTCGGGTGTATGTCCGGTTCGGCCCGGTGATGGCGCCCCAGACGATACCGGCTCAGCCGAGGGGGTCCGGAGCCGCGGTCACCCCGAGGGCCGCGAGCTGGGCCTTGCCGCCGTCGAAGGCGGTCAGCACCAGCGGACCCTGCTCGGTGACCGCCACCGAGTGCTCCCAGTGCGAGGCCCAGGTGCCGTCGTTGGTGACGACCGTCCAGTCGTCCTCCAGCACCGAGGTGTGCGGGGTGCCGAGCGAGACCATCGGCTCGATCGCCAGCACGGTGCCGGGGACCAGCTTGGGGCCCTTGCCGCGGCCGCGCTCGACGTAGTTCAGCACGTGCGGCTCCATGTGCATCGCGGTGCCGATGCCGTGGCCGCCGTAACCCTCGGTGATGCCCCACTTGCCCTTGGGGGGCAGCGGCTGGCGGCGGATGTAGCCCTCGATCGCCTTGGAGACGTCGACCAGGCGGTTGCTCTTCTTCATCTGCGCGATGCCGGCCCACATCGAGCCCTCGGTCACCCGGCTGAGCATCTCGTGCTCCGGGCTGACCTCGCCCACCAGCACGGTGATCGCCGCGTCGCCGTGCCAGCCGTCCACGATCGCGCCGCAGTCGATGGAGATCATGTCGCCCTCGACCAGCACCCGGTCACCGGGGATGCCGTGCACCACCTCGTTGTTGACCGAGGCGCAGATCACCCCCGGGAACCAGAGGCCGCCGTGGTGGGCGCGGAAGTTGGAGGTGGCGCCGTGGTCGGCGATCACCTTGGCCGCGATGTCGTTGAGCTCCTGGGTGCTGATCCCGGGCGCCACCGCCTCGCGGCAGGCCTTGAGCGCCTCGGCGACGACCAGCCCGGCCACCCGCATCTTGGCGATCTGCTCGGGGGTCTTGATCTCCACCATCTGGCCGGTGCCTTTCGTCGATATGTAAGCGTCCGCCCGGCCCGGGCCGGGCGGCGTGTGCACTCCCCCACCGTACGACGACCCACGGCCGCGGTACCCGAAGCGGGTACCGCGGCCGTGGGTCTTATGAGGGAGTCGGTCAGCCCGCGGTGCCCGCCCGCAGCGCCTCGACGGCGCGCTGGGTCACCTCGTCGACCTTGCCGAGGGCCGAGATCGTGGTGACCAGGCCCTGCTGCCGGTAGTAGCCGATGATCGGCTCGGTCTTGCTGTGGTACTCCTCCAGCCGGACCCGCACCGAGTCCTCGGTGTCGTCCGAGCGCTGGTACAGCTCGCCACCGCACTCGTCGCAGACGCCCTCGACGGCCGGCGGGTTGTAGACCACGTGGTAGACGTGGGCGCCGTCCTTGCGGCAGAGCCGGCGGCCGGCGATCCGCTTGACCACCTCGTCCTCGGGGACCTCCAGGTCGAGCACGCCGTCCAGGGCGATGCCCTGCTCGGCGAGGAACTCGTCCAGCGCCTTGGCCTGCTCCTCGTTGCGCGGGAAGCCGTCCAGCAGGAAGCCGCCCGCGGTGTCGGCCTGGAGCAGCCGGTCCTTGGCCATCCCGATGGTCACCTCGTCCGGTACCAGGAGGCCCTTGTCCATGTAGCCCTTCGCCTCGACACCCAGCGGGGTGCCCTGGCTGATGTTGGCCCGGAACAGGTCACCGGTGGAGATGTGGGGAATGGACAGGGTCTTGGCGAGCACGTGCGCCTGAGTACCCTTCCCGGCCCCGGGAGGTCCGACGAGGACGATTCGCATCAGCGGAGGAACCCTTCGTAATTACGCTGCTGGAGCTGGCTCTCGATCTGCTTCACAGTTTCGAGTCCGACGCCGACGATGATGAGGATGCTGGTGCCGCCGAACGGGATGGTGGTGCTCGCGTTCAGGGCGACCAGGCCGATCATCGGGATCAACGCGATCAGGCCGAGGTAGAGCGACCCCGGCCAGGTGATACGGGTGAGCACGTAGTTCAGGTACTCGGCCGTCGGCCGGCCGGCCCGAATGCCCGGGATGAAGCCACCATACTTCTTCATGTTGTCGGCAACTTCTTCGGGGTTGAAGGAGATGGCGACGTAGAAGAAGGCGAAGAACACGATCAGCACGAAGTACGAGACCATGTAGATCGGGTGGTCACCCTTGGTGAAGTTGTTCTGGATCCAGACCGCCCAGCCCGACTTGCTGTTGGTCAGCTGCGCGACCAGCGCGGGGATGTACAGCAGCGACGAGGCGAAGATGACCGGGATGACACCGGCCTGGTTCACCTTGAGCGGGATGTAGGTCGAGGTACCGCCGAAGGCGCGCCGACCGATCATGCGCTTGGCGTACTGCACCGGGATCCGGCGCTGGGCCTGCTCGACGAAGATGACCAGGACCACCACGACGACGCCGACCGCGATCACCGCGAAGAAGTCGACCCAGCCGCCGCCCAGCTTGCCGAGCTTCTTGATGGTCCACAGGTTGCCCGGGAAACCGGAGGCGATCGAGGTGAAGATCAGGATCGACATGCCGTTGCCGATGCCGCGGTCGGTGATCAGCTCACCGAGCCACATGATCATCGTGGTGCCGGCGGTCATGGTGATGACCATGGTGGCGATCCGGAAGACCGAGGTGTCCGGCACGACCTGGTTGCCGAAGGTGCAGGTGGAGAAGAGCGCGCCGTTCGAGGCGGTGGCCACGATGCCGGTGCCCTGCAGGATCGCGAGCGCGATGGTCAGGTACCGGGTGTACTGGGTGATCTTCGTCTGGCCGGCCTGCCCCTCCTTCTTCAGCGCTTCCAGTCGCGGGATCACGACGGTCAGCAGCTGGAGGATGATGCTGGCGGTGATGTACGGCATGATGCCGAGCGCGAAGATCGTCAACTGCAGCAGCGCCCCGCCGCTGAACAGGTTGACCAGGCCGAAGAGGCCGTTGTTGCTCTGCTTCACGCACTCGTTCACGGCCTTGAAGTTCACGCCGGGCACGGGAACGTGCGCACCCATCCGGAACAGCACCATGATGCCCAGCGTGAACAGCAGCTTCTTGCGCAGGTCGGGCGTCTTGAACGCCCGCGCGAACGCACTGAGCACGGTGCCTCCTGCGCCTCCCGCACGTCGTCGGCGGGAGGGTCGGTCCTGATGGTGGGGAGTTGATTCTGTTCCGGTTCCGCGCAACCCGGGGGGCAGGCTACAAGGGAACTCCACGGACTCTAACAGTGCGCAGCCACTCGAAAGAAGCTCGCGGAGCGCGGGGTTGGCCACAGGGCGCCCAGATGCCCGGTTTTGGCCGGGCTTGAGCGCGCAACTCATGGTGATCAGCACATAAATGATCGGAGCCCCGTCCCTCGAAAGAGGGACGGGGCTCCGATGCTGACGCGGCGTCAGCCGACCGTCAGGCGGGGGTCAGCGAGTTCAGATGAGCTCGGTGACGGTGCCGCCGGCGGCCTTGATCTTCTCGGCGGCGGAGCCGGAGACGGCGTCCACCGAGACCTGCAGCGCAACCGAGACCTCGCCGGTGCCGAGCACCTTGACGAGCGAGTTCTTGCGAACCGCGCCCTTCTCGACGAGACCCTCGACCGTGACCTCGCCACCCTGCGGGTAGAGCTCGGCCAGCTTGTCGAGGTTGACGACCTGGAAGGTCACCTTGAAGGGGTTCTTGAAGCCCTTCAGCTTCGGCAGACGCATGTGGAGGGGCATCTGGCCACCCTCGAAGCGCTGCGGAACCTGGTAGCGGGCCTTGGTGCCCTTGGTACCACGACCGGCGGTCTTACCCTTGGAGCCCTCACCGCGACCCACACGGGTCTTCTCGGTCTTGGCACCCGGGGCGGGACGCAGGTTGTGGATCTTGATCGGGTTGTCGGACATGATCAGTCCACCTCCTCGACCGTGACGAGGTGACGCACGGTCTGGGCCATCCCGCGGATCTCGGGACGGTCCTCCTTGACGACCACGTCGTGCATGCGCTTGAGGCCAAGCGAACGCAGCGTCTCGCGGTGGTTCTGCTTGCTACCGATGTAGCTCTTGGTCTGGGTGATCTTCAGGCGAGCCATCAGACACCAGCCCCAGCCGGAGCGGCAGCGGTGCCGGCCGCGCGGGCGCGCAGCAGGGCGGCCGGAGCCACGTCCTCGAGCGGCAGGCCACGACGGGCGGCGATCTCCTCGGGGCGCACGAGGCCCTTCAGAGCAGCCACGGTGGCGTGCACGATGTTGATCGCGTTGTCCGAGCCGAGCGACTTCGACAGGATGTCGTGGACGCCTGCGCACTCCAGGACGGCACGCACCGGGCCACCGGCGATAACACCGGTACCGGGGGAAGCCGGCTTCAGGAGCACGACACCAGCGGCCTTCTCGCCCTGGATGGGGTGCGGGATGGTGCCCTGGATACGGGGAACCTTGAAGAAGTTCTTCTTGGCCTCCTCAACACCCTTGGCGATGGCGGCCGGAACCTCCTTCGCCTTCCCGTAACCGACACCCACGGTGCCGTCACCGTCGCCCACCACGACCAGCGCGGTGAAGCTGAAGCGACGACCACCCTTGACAACCTTGGCGACACGGTTGATCGCGACGACGCGCTCGACGTAAGCGGTCTTCTCGACGGCGGGGGCGTTGCCCCGGTCGTCCCGCTTACGGTCACGCCGCTCGCCACCGCCGGTGCCGCCGCCGGCGCCGCTACCGCGGCGCTGGGGTCCAGCCATTGGAATTACCTCTCTCGATTACGTCCGCCGACAGAGTCGACGAGCGGCTTAGAAGTCGAGCCCGGCCTCGCGAGCCGCGTCCGCCAGGGCGGCGATGCGGCCGGCGTACCGGTTGCCCGCGCGGTCGAAGACGACCGACTCAATGCCGGCGGCCTTGGCGCGCTCGGCGACCAGGCTCCCGACCTTCTTGGCCAGCTCGGTCTTGTCGCCCTCGGCGCCCTTGATGGACACGTCGAGGGTGGACGCCGACGCCAGGGTGTGACCCTTGGCGTCGTCGATGACCTGGGCGACCATGTGACGGTTCGAGCGCGTCACGACGAGGCGCGGACGCACCTCGGTGCCGACGACGCGCTTGCGAACGCGAATCGCGCGGCGCTTGCGGGCGGCGTTCTTGTAGCCGTCGCCCTTGCCGATCTTGACAGAGACGCTCATCGCTTACTTACCACTCTTTCCGACCTTGCGGCGGATGACCTCGCCCGCGTACTTGACGCCCTTGGCCTTGTACGGGTCGGGCTTGCGCAGCTTGCGGATCTTGGCAGCGACCTCGCCGACCTTCTGCTTGTCGATGCCGTCCACGTGGAACCGCGTGGGCGAGTCGACGACGAAGGAGATGCCCTCCGGCGCGGGGACCAGGATCGGGTGGCTGTAGCCGAGCGAGAACTCCATGTCGGAGCCCTTCGCCGCGACGCGGTAACCAACACCGCTGATCTCCAGCGACTTGCGGTAGCCCGCGGTCACGCCGGTGATCATGTTCGCCACCAGCGTGCGGGTCAGGCCGTGCAGGGCCTTCGACTGACGCTCGTCGTTCGGGCGCGAGACGACAACGGTGCCGGCCTCGTCCTTGCTGATCTCGATCGGCGCCGCAACAACGTGGGTGAGCGAGCCCTTGGGGCCCTTCACGACCACGGTGGAGCCGTCGATGGTGACGTCCACGCCGGCGGGAACCGGGATGGGCAGCCGTCCAATACGCGACATTGCTGTACCTCCGTTTCCCGAATTACCAGACGTAGGCGAGAACTTCTCCGCCTACGCCCTTCTTGGCGGCCTGCTTGTCGGTGAGGAGACCGGAAGACGTGGAGATGATCGCCACGCCCAGGCCGCCGAGCACCTTCGGCAGGTTGGTGGACTTTGCGTAAACACGCAGACCCGGCTTGCTGATGCGCTTGATGCCGGCGATGGAGCGCTCACGGTTCGGGCCGAACTTGAGCTCGATGGTCAGCTTCTTGCCGACCTCGTTCTCGCTCGGGTCCTCGACCTTGTAGGAGGAGATGTAACCCTCCTGCTGCAGGATCTCGGCGACGTGCGCCTTGAGCTTGCTCGACGGCATCACGACGGAGTCGTGGTACGCCGAGTTCGCGTTCCGCAGACGAGTGAGCATGTCTGCGATGGGGTCAGTCATGGTCATGTTGGCCTCAGGCCTCTCTCGCCGTGGTTTCTCCGCGCCAGGTCCCCCTACCGCACTCGGGCCGCAGGCCGGCGAGTTCGGGAGGGGCACAGACGCAGGGGACCTGCGACGTTGTAAGACTGGGTGCGAGCCCTTCAGAAGAAGAGCCGCGTGTACCCATGGGGATACCGCGGCAGGGGGCCCGACCCCACTACCCTACGGGAAGCCGTACGGCTGTCCCAAATCCGGGACGTGTGGAGTCGGGCACCTCTGCTTCGCTATGCGTTTACCAGGGGCTCCGGATTACCAGGAGCTCTTGGTCACGCCCGGCAGCTCGCCGCGGTGCGCCATCTCACGGAGGCAGACACGGCAGAGGCCGAACTTGCGGTACACCGAGTGCGGACGGCCGCAGCGCTGGCACCGGGTGTAGGCCCGCACGCCGAACTTCGGCTTGCGCTCGGCCTTCGCGATGAGGGACTTCTTCGCCATTGGCTCACGCCTCCTTGAACGGGAAGCCCAGAGCGCGCAGCAGCGCCCGGCCCTCGTCGTCGGTCTTGGCGGTGGTCACGACGGTGATGTCCATACCGCGCTGACGGTCGACCTTGTCCTGGTCGATCTCGTGGAACATGACCTGCTCGGTCAGACCGAAGGTGTAGTTGCCACGGCCGTCGAACTGCTTCGGCGAGAGGCCGCGGAAGTCACGGATACGCGGCAGCGCCAGCGACACCAGACGGTCCACGAACTCCCACATGCGGTCACCACGGAGGGTGACGTGGGTGCCGATCGGCTGGCCCTCGCGCAGCTTGAACTGCGCGATGGACTTACGAGCCTTGGTGACAGCGGGCTTCTGACCGGTGATCGCGGTCAGGTCCTTGATGGCACCCTCGATCAGCTTGCTGTCACGGGCAGCCTCGCCGACACCCATGTTGACCACGACCTTGACCAGGCCGGGGATCAGCATGACGTTCTCGTACGCGAACTGCTCCTGCAGCTGACCCTTGACCTCGGCGGCGTACTTCGCCTTGAGGCGGGGGGTCACCTTCTCAACAGTCGTCTCAGACATCAGATGTCCTCACCGGTCCGCTTGGCAACGCGGATCTTGTTGCCCTGGTCGTCGAAGCGGTAGCCGACGCGGGTGACGACCTTCTTGCCGTCCTTCTCCACGACCAGCTGGACGTTGGAGACGTGCACCGGGGCCTCGACGGTGATGATGCCGCCGGCGGTGCCCTGGCCCGGCTTGGTGTGCTTCTTGACCCGGTTCACACCCTCGACGAGGACCTTGTTCTCAGCCGGCATGGCCTGGATGACCTTGCCCTGCTTGCCCTTGTCCTTGCCGGTGATGACCTGAACCAGGTCACCCTTCTTGATCTTCATGCTGTTCGCCATGGGTCAGAGCACCTCCGGCGCCAGCGAGATGATCTTCATGAACTTCTTGTCACGCAGCTCGCGGCCCACGGGGCCGAAGATGCGGGTACCACGGGGGTCACCATCGGTGTTCTTCAGAACGACCGCGGCGTTCTCGTCGAAACGGATGTACGAGCCATCCGGACGACGACGCTCCTTGACGGTGCGGACGACGACGCACTTGACGACGTCACCCTTCTTCACCGAACCACCGGGGATCGCGTCCTTGACGGTGGCGACGATGACGTCCCCGATACCGGCGTAGCGGCGACCGGAGCCACCGAGAACGCGGATGCAGAGAATCTCCTTGGCACCCGTGTTGTCGGCGACGCGCAGTCGCGACTCCTGCTGGATCACAGCTTTCTCCTGATCGTCAACGAGAGTCGACGGGCCGGCCGCTGCTCACACCGGCGACCCCTTGCGGGGCCCCGCTGCACATACGGCCGTACCTCATCGGCTTCGTTACTTGGCCTTCTCGAGGATCTCGACGACGCGCCAGCGCTTCGTCGCGGACAGCGGACGGGTCTCCATGAGGAGGACACGGTCGCCCACGCCGCAAGCGTTCTGCTCGTCGTGCGCCTTCAGCTTGTTCGTACGGCGGATGACCTTGCCGTACAGAGCGTGCTTGACGCGGTCCTCGACGGCGACGACGACGGTCTTGTCCATCTTGTCGCTGACGACGAGACCCTCACGGGTCTTGCGGAAACCGCGCGTCTCGTTGGTGTTCTCAGTCATCAGGCGTTCTCCACCGTCTCGATGCCCAGCTCGCGCTCGCGCATCAGGGTGTAGATCCGCGCGATGTCCTTACGGACCAGCCGGAGCCGTCCGTGGTTGTCGAGCTGTCCGGTCGCCGCCTGGAAGCGGAGGTTGAACAGCTCCTCCTTGGCCTCGCGGAGCTTGGCAACGAGACCCTCGTTGTCCAGCTCGCGCAGCTCAGCAGCCTTGGTGCCGGCCGACATCAGCTCTCACCGTCCTCGCGCCGGACGATCCGGCACTTCATCGGCAGCTTGTGCGCGGCGCGGGTGAGCGCCTCGCGAGCCACCTTCTCGTTCGGGTACGACAGCTCGAACATGACCCGACCCGGGTGCACGTTCGCGATCCACCACTCCGGCGAACCCTTACCGGAACCCATGCGGGTCTCGGCCGGCTTCTTGGTGAGCGGGCGGTCCGGGTAGATGTTGATCCAGACCTTGCCACCACGGCGGATGTGACGGGTGATCGCGATACGAGCGGACTCGATCTGACGGTTCGTCACGTAGGCCGGGGTCACGGCCTGGATGCCGAACTGGCCGAACGCCAGCTCAGTGCCACCCTTGGCCGCGCCGCGACGCTTGGGGTGGTGCTGCTTGCGGTGCTTGACCCGACGGGGGATCAGCATGAGGTCAGGCCTCCGTTCCGGTGCTCTCAGCAGCCGGCGCCTCGCTCACCGGGGCCGCGGGGGCCTCGGTGTTCGCGGGACGACGACCGCCACGGGCGCCACCGCGCTCGCCGCCACGGCCACCGCGCTCGCCGCCACGCGCGGGGCGGGCGTCGTTGCGGGCCGGACGGTTGCCCGAGCGGGCAGCGGCGTTCTCAGCGCGGACCTCGGCGATGTTCTTGACGTCGCCCTTGTAGATCCAGACCTTCACGCCGATGCGGCCGAAGGTCGTCTTGGCCTCGAAGAAGCCGTAGTCGACGTTCGCGCGCAGGGTGTGCAGCGGCACACGGCCCTCGCGGTAGAACTCCGAACGGCTCATCTCGGCGCCGCCGAGACGACCGGAGCACTGGACCTTGATGCCCTTGGCGCCGGACTTCATGGTGCCCTGCATCGACTTGCGCATGGCACGGCGGAACGACACGCGGGAGGACAGCTGCTCCGCGACGCCCTGAGCCACGAGCTGGGCGTCCAGCTCGGGGTTCTTGACCTCGAGGATGTTCAGCTGGACCTGCTTGCCGGTCAGCTTCTCGAGGTCGCCGCGGATGCGGTCGGCCTCGGTGCCACGGCGACCGATGACGATGCCGGGGCGAGCGGTGTGGATGTCGACGCGGACGCGGTCGCGGGTGCGCTCGATCTCGACCTTGGAGATGCCGGCGCGCTCCATGCCCTTCGTCATCATGCGACGAATGGCAACGTCTTCCTTGACGTAGTCCTTGTACAGCTTGTCGGCGTACCAGCGGGACTTGAAGTCCGTGCTGATGCCGAGGCGGAACCCGTGCGGGTTAACCTTCTGGCCCATTACCGGGTCCCTTCCTTGCTGCTGACGACCACGGTGATGTGGCTGGTCCGCTTGCGGATCCGGTAGGCGCGGCCCTGGGCACGCGGACGGAACCGCTTCAGGGTCGGGCCCTCGTCAACGTACGCCTCGGAGATGTAGAGGTCGTCCACGTTGGAGTGGTTGTAGTTGTGCGCGGCGTTGGCAATGGCGCTGTTCAGCACCTTGCCGACCGGCACGGTGGCGGCCTGCGGAGCGAAACGCAGGACCGCCTGGGCCTCCGTGGCATTCATGCCACGGATGAGGTCCACCACGCGGCGGGCCTTCATGGGCGTCACGCGGATGTACCGCGCCTGTGCCCTGGCTTCCATGGTTGTCCCCTTAATGGAGTAAGTCACTTAGTCGTACTGGCGCTCAAGCTCGCGAAGCGACTAGCGACGCTTCGACTTGCGGTCTTCCTTCACGTGCCCCTTGAAGGTGCGCGTGGGAGCGAACTCGCCCAGCTTGTGGCCGACCATCGACTCGGTGACGAACACCGGGACGTGCTTGCGACCATCGTGGACCGCGATCGTGTGACCGAGCATGCTCGGGCTGATCAC
Source organism: Kitasatospora sp. LaBMicrA B282 (assembly GCF_050325825.1). NCBI lineage: Bacteria > Bacillati > Actinomycetota > Actinomycetes > Kitasatosporales > Streptomycetaceae > Kitasatospora > Kitasatospora sp. LaBMicrA B282. The sequence goes on along the minus strand of NZ_JBNQTI010000016.1, from coordinate 32,491 downwards.
GGAGCGACGGGACCAGGTCTTGATGACGTTCTGGGTACCCGCCTCGTTCTGAGCGTCCACCTTCTTGATGAGGTGGCCGTCGATGAAGGGGCCCTTCTTAAGACTGCGCGGCATCTGACCTGCTCCTAGCGCTTCTTGTTGGTCTTGCGGCGGCGCACGATGAGCTTGTCCGACGCCTTGTTCGGGCGACGGGTACGGCCCTCGGGCTTGCCCCACGGCGAGACCGGGTGGCGACCACCAGAGGTCTTACCCTCACCACCACCGTGCGGGTGGTCGATCGGGTTCATGGCCACACCACGCACGGTCGGGCGGACGCCCTTCCAGCGCATACGGCCGGCCTTGCCCCAGTTGATGTTCGACTGCTCGGCGTTGCCGACCTCGCCGACGGTCGCGCGGCAGCGCACGTCCACCAGACGGATCTCACCGGAGGGCATGCGCAGGTGCGCCATGCGACCCTCACGGGCGAGCAGCTGGATGCCGGCACCGGCGGAGCGGGCCATCTTGGCACCGCCACCGGGACGCAGCTCCACCGCGTGGATGGTGGTACCGACCGGGATGTTGCGCAGCGGCAGGTTGTTGCCCGGCTTGATGTCGGCCGCGGGGCCGTTCTCGATCCGGTCACCCTGGGCGATGCCGCGCGGAGCGATGATGTAGCGCTTCTCGCCGTCCGCGTAGTGCAGCAGCGCGATGCGCGCGGTGCGGTTGGGGTCGTACTCGATGTGCGCGACCTTGGCCGGCACGCCGTCCTTGTCGTGACGACGGAAGTCGATCACGCGGTAGGCGCGCTTGTGACCGCCACCCTGGTGGCGAGCGGTGACACGACCGGCGTTGTTACGGCCGCCCTTGCTGTGCAGGGGGCGAACCAGCGACTTCTCCGGCGTGGACCGCGTGATTTCGACGAAGTCGGCCACGCTGGAGCCACGACGGCCCGGCGTAGTCGGCTTGTACTTGCGGATACCCATTTTCGTCCTCGTCCTAATCGACGATCGCGATCCCCTGAAGTCAGGAGACCGGACCACCGAAGATGTCGATGCGGTTGCCCTCGGCCAGCGTCACGATGGCGCGCTTGGTGTCCTTGCGCTTGCCGAAACCGGTGCGCGAGCGCTTGCGCTTGCCCTGCCGGTTGAGCGTGTTGACGGCCTCGACCTTGACCGAGAAGACCGCCTCGACGGCCTGCTTGATCTGGGTCTTGTTGGCGTCCGGCGACACGATGAACGTGTACTTGTTCTCGTCGAGGAGCGCGTAGCTCTTCTCGGAGATGACCGGCTTCACCAGGACGTCACGGGGGTCCGTGTACGTCTTGCTCGTGATCTGTGCCGACATCAGGCGGCGCTCCCTTCGAGCTCGCCCTCAGCGGCAACGGCCTTGGCGGACGCGGCCGGACCGGCCACGAAACGCTCGAAGGCGGCCTGGGTGAAGACCACATCGTCGGAGACGAGCACGTCGTAGGTGTTCAGCTGGCCGGCGTCCAGGATGTGCACGTGCGGCAGGTTGCGAGCGGACTTCAGGCCCAGCTCGTCCGAGCGCTCGACGACCAGGAGGACGTTCTTGCGGTCGGTGATCTTGCCGAACAGGCCCTTGGCGGCCTTGGTCGACGGCGCCTCGGTCGCGGTCACGCCGGTGATGACGTGGATGCGGTTGTGGCGGGCCCGGTCGGTGAGCGCACCGCGCAGGGCGGCGGCGATCATCTTCTTCGGGGTCCGCTGCGAGTAGTCGCGCGGCACGGGACCGTGCACGACGCCACCGCCGGCGAACTGCGGCGCGCGGGTCGAGCCCTGGCGAGCCCGGCCGGTGCCCTTCTGGCGGTACGGCTTCTTGCCGCCGCCACGGACCTCGCCGCGGGTCTTGACCTTGTGGGTGCCCTGACGGGCCGCAGCGAGCTGCGCCACGACGACCTGGTGCATCAGCGGGATGCTGACCTTGGCGTCGAAGATCTCGGCCGGCAGCTCGAGGCTGCCCGCCTTGTCGCCAGCCGGCGACAGGATGTCAATGGTGCTCATTTCCTCACAGCCCCTTCGCCGCGGTGCGGACGAGGACGAGGCCGCCGTTCGGGCCCGGGACGGCGCCCTTGATGAGCAGCAGACCCTTCTCCGCGTCGACCGCGTGCACGGTCAGGTTCTGGGTGGTCACACGCTCGTGGCCCATCCGACCAGCCATGCGCAGGCCCTTGAACACGCGGCCCGGGGTGGCGCAGCCACCGATGGAACCGGGCGAACGGTGCTTGCGCTGGGTGCCGTGACCGGCGCCGAGGCCCTTGAAGTTGTGACGCTTCATGACACCGGCGAAGCCCTTGCCCTTGGAGGTGCCGGTCACGTCGACCTTGACACCCGCCTCGAACAGCTCGGCGGTGATCTCCTGGCCCAGGGTGTACTCGGAGGCGTCCGAGGTACGCAGCTCGACCAGGTGGCGGCGCGGGGTGACACCGGCCTTGGCGAAGTGGCCCGCGAGGGGCTTGTTCACCTTGCGGGGGTCGATCTCGCCGAAGCCGATCTGCACGGCGTCGTAGCCGGCAGCGCTGTCAGCGGTGTGGACCTGGGTCACGACATTCGGCCCGGCCTTGACGACGGTCACCGGCACGATGCGGTTGTTCTCGTCCCAGACCTGGGTCATGCCGAGCTTCTCGCCCAGGATGCCCTTAATCTGCTTTGCCATCTTCGTCGCGCCTCTCAGAGCTTGATCTCGATGTCGACGCCGGCCGGAAGGTCGAGGCGCATCAGCGAGTCAACGGTCTTCGGGGTCGGGTCGAGGATGTCGATCAGACGCTTGTGAGTGCGCATCTCGAAGTGCTCGCGCGAGTCCTTGTACTTGTGCGGCGAGCGGATGACGCAGTACACGTTCTTCTCAGTGGGCAGCGGCACCGGGCCCGCGACCTGCGCACCAGTACGAATCACCGTCTCGACGATCTTCTTCGCCGAGGAGTCGATGACCTCGTGGTCGTAGGCCTTGAGCCGGATGCGGATCTTCTGTCCCGCCATGGCTACTCAGTAGTCCTTTGTCTCCTTGTTGCCTTGCGGCCGAAGTCGTCCGGGTGGACTTCTCCGGTGGCCTCCCCGGGTGATTACCTCCGACCCCCGCGGTCGGGCGTGTCGCGCCCGGGCCGTGAAACGAGGTGCAAAGCACCTCAGGGGGTCGGGCCGGTCTTGCACCCGTGGAAAGCCGGGTCGAGGCCCCGCCCACGCTTCCTGGAAGATTCCCGTACTTTCGCCCCGCAGCTGCCGCGGTGTCGCTTACACACCACTACGGCCCACATGCGACCCCTGGGGGCACGCACGGACCATATGAACGGCCATCACGGGAACGACGAGTACCTGGGACTCGCTTCCAGTCCTCCCGACGGGAGGCGCGCAGCATCGGCACTCAACCGAGCAACTTGGACATCCTGCCACAACCGGCAGGTCGGACGCCAATCGACGGCGAAACGCAGCAGCCCTGCCACCGCGACGGTGGCAGGGCTGCTGTCCTGCGGGACGGACCGGCGGACTACTGGTCGCGCTTCCAGACCGCGTAGCCGTCCTGGGCGTCGGCCTTGGTCACGTGCCAGCCCTGCGGGGCGTTCGGCCAGCTCTTGTCGGCCGGCGCGTCCTTCGCCCAGAACATCACGACGGCGACCTTCGCCTGGGCGGGCACCACCGCCGGCTGCTGCAGACTGATGGTCCAGACCCGCCCGCTGATCAGCTCGTAGCCCATGGTCATCCGCTTCTCCCAGCTGAAGCCCACGTCCATGACGACGTCGTCGCTGGTGGAGATGGACGCCGCCTTCAGGAACTGGGTGGCGTCACCGGCCCGCCAGCTGGTGTTCGGCTTCACCAGGTTGTCGGTGATCGAGACGGTCGCGCAGGCCGCGAACACCGCCAGCCCGACGCCCACGGCGCCGGCCGCCAGGGCTGTCCGTCGGCCGCCGGCCACCCGCACCAGCACGGCCACCGCGAAGACGATGAGGGCGACCAGGGCGGTCAGCGCCGCGTGGAAGCTGGTCCACTTCCCGCCCGTCCAGAGGGTGGAGAGGAAGGTGGCGTCCGGCAGGCCCCAGACGATGAAGTACCCGGTGTGGAACTGCTTGCCGGCCATGTGCACGACCAGCTCGGTGAGCGCCAGGGTCGACACGACCGTCGCCGCCGCCAGGTAGAGCATCTTCCGGCGGTCCTGCAGACGGACGAAGACCGCCGTGCCCACCACGAAGAACACCGGCACCAGCGGCGAGAGGTAGCGGGCGTAGACGATGGTGTCGATCCGGTGGTCGTTCGGCAGGCCGGCCGCGGCGGCCAGCGCGATGCCACCGGTCATCGCCACCAGGACGAAGGCGACCACCCGGTCCGCACGCGACCGCTTCGAGTTGAACACCGAGATCACGCAGACCAGCAGGACCATGGCCGCGATGCCCCAGGTGCTGGTCACCAGGTACCAGAGGTGACCGAACATCCGCATCAGGGTCCGGTGCAGCAGGGAGCTCTGCTTCAGCGTGTCGAAGACGGCGTTGCCGACGGCGCTCGGCTGCGAGCCGTCGCTGTGGGCGAGCAGCCAGGAGAGCGTCTCCTGCTTGAGGGCGACCATCGCGCCGGTGGCCGCCAGCGCCACCGCGGTCGCCATCCAGGGTGCCCACCTGAGCACCAGCACGGCGAGCAGCACGACGATCGTCACGGCGACCACCACCTGGCCGCGGTCGTGCACCACCATGGTGTAGCCGCCGGCGAGCCCGGTGAGCAGTCCGAACCAGATCCGGCGGCGCTTCGAGCCGTCCGACAGCAGGCCGTGCAGGCCGATCAGCCAGGCCAGGAAGAGCGGCGGCAGCGCGGTGTCGGCCATCGCGTACTGCGAGTAGAAGACCACCGGCGGCAGCACGGCCGCGGCCATCGCGAAGACGTAGGAGAGCGGGCGGGAGACCTCGAGCCGCCGCAGTCCCCAGTACGCCAGCGGCAGCACCAGGCAGCTGATCAGCGCGTTGATGCCCAGGACCAGGTGGTAGGCGTACACCGGATCGCTGGTGAGCCGCAGCGCAGGGGAGATCAGCAACGGATACCCGCCCGGAATGACCTGCTGGCTGGGGATCTCGGTGATGCCCCGCCCGGCGAAGAGCCGGGCGATGGTGAGGTACATGTCCTCGTCGGGGTGCACCACGGGGTAGTTCTGCCCGGTGACCAGCGAGAGCCGGAACGCCACCTGCGCCACGTAGCCGAGCACCAGGGCAAGCGGCCAGATGCCGGGGCGGCCCGCGAGTGCGGCGAGCCGGGCGCGGGGGGAATCCGGCCGTTCGGCGGATCTGTCCGGCTCGGCGTTCACCGGAGCGGACGGCTCAGCGGCGCCGCGTGAAGACTGCACTGTGTGGATTCCCCCTCGTGGGACCGGGCCGGCCGGCGAGGGCCGCGTTCGGTCGGGTGGACGGCGCCACGGTCGCCGGGACGAGGTGCCGAAAGTTCCTTCGATGATAGTCAGGCCCGGTCGACCGCTCGCGCGAACGGCACTGGGTCCCACCGCCTCGGCGGGCGCGCGGCACCGGCTCGGAACGGGTCCGGTGCCGGCGATCGAGCCTGTTGCACGGGGCCCGCAAGGCCTTCCGGTGCTGCCGGCCCATGCTCATGCTATTCGGCCGAACGGGCGTGCCCTACCGTGGGGCTGCTACACATGCGTGTGCGGTCAGGGTGTTCGAAGGTCCCTGGCGGTGACGCCCACCCCGTCCGTTCCGGTCTGGAGACCCGTAAGCGATGCCCCGCAAACTGCGCAAGAAGCCATCCCCGCTGGCCGGCGAGCCGCTGGCCACAGCGCTGAAGAGAGAGAACGGCTTCGGCCTGCTGCGCCTGCTGCTCGCGCTCTCGGTGATCTTCGCGCACGCGGAGCCGCTCGGCTTCGCCAAGCTCGACCTCGGCCTGGCCCAGACCCGCGGGCAGAGCAGCCTGGGCGGCATCGCGGTCGGCGGGTTCTTCGTGCTGTCGGGTCTGCTGATCACCCGAAGCGGCATGCGGTTGAGCCCGGCCCGCTTCGCCTGGAACCGTGCGATCAGGATCCTGCCCGGCTACTGGGCCTGCCTCGCGGTGACGGTGTTCGTGCTGGCGCCGCTGGTGGCCTACCACCAGGGGCGGCTGGACGGATTCTGGTCCCACCCCCAGGGGCCCTGGGACTACGTCAAGGCCAACTGGGGCCTGGGGATCGACCAGTGGGGCATATCCGGGCTGCTGGACCACACGCCCTACAAGACCGCGTTCAACGGCTCCGTGTGGTCGCTGGCCTACGAGGTCTTCTGCTACCTGGCGGTCGGCGCGTTCGCCGCGCTGGGCATCCTGCGGCGGGCCCGCTGGGTGGTCGCGGCCTCCGTCGCGGGCCTCTACGCCATCCTGATGTCCACCGTCCTGACCTACCCCCACCTGCAAGCCCCGCTCTACGCCTCGAACGGTCTGGGCGGGTGGCGGTTCCCCCTCCTCGGCTCGCTGGACCTCAGCACGCTCGTGCCCCTGGTGCTGATGTTCGGCCTCGGCGCACTGGCCGAGCTCTACCGCGAGCGGCTCCCGATGAACGGGGTCGCTGCCGTGCTGGCGCTCGGGCTCTTCCTGGGCTCCGCCCACTACGGCGGCCTCCAGGTGATCGGCATGCCCGCCTTCGCCTACCTGCTGATCTGGCTCGCGGCCAGGATGCCCCGCCCGCTGACCAGGATCGGCACCAAGGTCGATCTCTCCTACGGCATCTACATCTACGCCTTCCCGGCGCAGCAGTGCCTCTCGCTGTTCCACCTCAACCGCTGGGGGTACGCGCCGTACACGGCGCTGTCGATCGCCGTCTCCGCGGCTGCGGCCCTCCTCTCCTGGTACCTGGTGGAGAAGCCGGCCCTTCGGCTGAAGGACCTCGGGACCTCCAAGCCCGGCACCCCGCTCGCGCAGCCCGTCCCGCCGCCCAGGGTCGGCGTCGGGGGCTGACCCGGGGGAACGAAGAGGCCGGCGGCCGGACGGTGAGCTCCGATGAGCTCACCGTCCGGCCGCCGGCCTCTTCACTGGAGTCGGGCCGATCCGGCCCGGGGCTTCAGGAGTGGGACTGGGCCGAGACCGTCCGGTCGTCCGTCGCGGCGGCGACCTCCGGGGCGCCCTGCGTCCCGCGGGGCGCCCTGGGCACGGCACGCCAGAGGCTGACGAGCATGGCGGCCGCCGTGAGCGCAGAACCGACCGCGTAAGCGAGGCCGACCCGCACGGTGATGTCGCCGGGCAGCAGCGTGACGCCCAGCAGCACGGCGGTGCCGAACCCCCAGGAGGCGAGTTGGACGAGGTGCTTGTGCAGCACCATCTGGGCTTGGCCGAGGACCATCGCCAGCATGTAGCAGGTGGTGCCGATCGAGAACCAGAGGAAGTCCAGGTGGCCCAGCTGGCCCGGCGTCGCACCGAACAGGATCTCGATCAGCCAGGGGCCGAGCAGGACGGCCGGGACACCGCCGACCGCCCCGAGGCCTGCCACCACCAGGCAGGTCTTGCGGAGCATCCGCATGAAGCCCTGGTGGTCACCGGCCGCGACGGCACTGGACAGCCCCGAGAGCAGGGACGCCTGCAGCGAGCCGAAGACGAACAACGGCACCCGGGCCAGCACCAGGGCGCTGAGCAGCGCGGCGATCAGGTCGGTCCGGGCGGGGGCGAGCAGCTGCGTGCTCATGACCGCGGCATTGACCACCACCTGGGCGAGCAAGGTGGAGACGATCAGCAGGCCGAGGCCGCCGACCAGCTCGCGGAGCCGGAAAGCTCCGCCCGGCTCGGCCGCGCGCAGGGTGGCGGGCAGGGTGACGGCGAGCGCGACCAGCGGCGCCACCGAGAGGATCAGGCTGAAGGCGAGCGCCGAGTGCAGCCCGGCGAAGGAGCAGCCGAAGGCCAGCACGATCCGCAGCGTGCCGTCGATGCCCAGTTGGGCGCCGTAGGCCTTGAACCGGCCGGTGCCGGCCAGGATGCCGCGGGTGACGTAGCACAGTGCCATGCCGACGAAGGCGCCGCCGAGTGCCGCGACGAGCTGCAGGTCACCGTGGAAGAGCCGGTCGGCGATCGGCCGGGCGAAGGCGGCCAGCAGGCCCAGCACCACGACCAGGATCCCGACGGTGAGCAGGGCCGTCCGGCGCAGCACGGGGGCCGCGCCGTCCCCGCGGACCACCCGGGCTGCGACGATCCGGGTCAGCTCCTGCTCGATCGGGAAGAACAGCCCGATCCCCACCGACATGACCAGGGTCCACAGCACGGAGACGCCGGCCATGTCCGACTTCGACAGGCTGTGCCCGGCCGCCGCCAGGTGGAGGTAGGAGGCTGCACCCAGCACTACCGTGCCCCCCGCGACCAGCTGGGTTCCGGGGGGCAGGGCCTTCAGCAGCTTCGCGATGGGGTTCATGGACACGCTTTCGACGATTGCACTCTCAACGAGTGCGGGTGGCGTGGCGGAGCATGGCGCCGGCCCCGGGCCGACCCGCGTGCTTGATCGCGCCGGGCAGCAGCGACACGGCGTGCAGCCGGGACGACAGGTGCCACCGGGAGACCTTGGCGGCGGCCGGCCAGCCGTGCGCCTCCAGGCGGTCGGCCGTGTCCAGGAAGAACCGCTTGGCCTCCTCGAACCGGTGGCCGGTGAAGGCCTTCGCGGAGGACTCGCTCTCGGCGTGCCGGCGGTAGCTGAAGCAGACCTCCGGCGTGGTGGCGAGGGACTCCCCCGCGACCAGCAGGTCGATCACCAGCGCCAGGTCCTGGATCACCCCGAGGTCGTCCCGGAAGCCGAAGCGGCGGACCGCCTCGGTGCGCCAGCAGATCGACGGGAAGTACAGCCAGTTGCCGCGCAGCAGGCTGGCGGCCAGCGCCTCGCCGCCGTACAGGGCCTGCCCCGGGCCCTTGGGGGCGTACAGCTTGCGCTTGGTGCGGTCCGCCAGGGTGTCGTACGGACGGCCATCGCTCCCGATGACCGTCACGCCCGGCTGGATCATCGCTGCTGCGGGCTCGCGGTCGGCGGCCGCCCGGATCACCCGCAGGTAGTTCGGGTGCATGATGTCGTCGCAGCCCATGAGGACGAGGTAGTCGTACTCGGCGAGCTTCACGCACCGGTTGAAGTTGCCGGTCACTCCGAGGTTGCGGTCGTTGCGGAAGTAGCGGACCCGGTGGTCCGCCAGCGACTCGAACCATTCGGGGACGCCCGGCTCCCGGCCGTCGTCGACGACGGTGAGCCGCCAGTCGTCGCCGTCCTGGGCGAGCACGCTGCGGACCGCGTTCTGCATCAGGGCAACGTCGCCGTAGTACGGCAGGAGAATCTCGAAGCGCGACATCTTGCCGACCGCCTAGACGCTGGTGAGCTCGGGGTGCCGCTTCTGCTGCGCACGTGCCGCGAACTCGGCGTAGAGCGGGGAACCGGGTGCGAACTCCTTGAGTTCCTTGGGCATCCGGCGGATCATCGCGAGGAGCAGGACCAGACCGGCGCGGGCCAGGTAGATCATCGCCTTGACCGGCGAGGCGCTCGGTCGGCCGGTGGTGCGGGCACGCATCGCGACCGGCACCTGGCGCACGGTGAAGCCGGTGCGGGCCGCGCCGACCATGCTCTCGATGGTGTCCCCGAGGTACTCGACCGGGTACCAGCGGGCGAAGAACTCGATGAGCTGCCGGTTGCACGCCCGGAAGCCCGAGGTGGTGTCGGTGAGCTTGGTCCGGGTGATCCGGGAGAGCACCACGGAGAGCAGCTTCATGGCCCACTGGCGCGGCCCGCGCACCTTGTAGTTGCCGTCGCCGGCGAACCGGGCGCCGATCACCAGGTCGGCCTCGCCCTCGGCGAGCTTCTCCAGCAGGGCCGGTATGTAGGCCGGGTCGTGCTGGCCGTCGGCGTCGACCTGGATGGCCACGTCGTAACCGTGCTGCTGCGCGTACCGGTAGCCGAGGCGCATCGCACCGCCGACGCCGAGGTTGAACGGCAGCTGCGCGACGGCCGAGCCGGCGGCCTTGGCCACCGCGGCGGTGGAGTCCGACGAGCCGTCGTCGACCACGAGGGTGTCGACGTACGGCAGCTGCTCCTGGATCTCGCGCAGGACGGAGGGCAGGCCCTCCTCCTCGTTCCAGGCCGGAAGGATGATCAGAACGCGACGCTCGTCACTCATGAGTTCACCTGTGCCTCGGTGACGCCGGAGTCCTCCGGACGCTGCGACGTGGGGAAGTTGCCGTGCTGGACGAGGTGCGCGCGGATCAGCGCGACGTCCTCGGCCAGCGTCCTGGTCTCGGCCTCGAGCCGGCTCGCCTCCCAGCTGAGGTGCAGGCTGACCAGGAGGATGAGCACGATGCCGGCGAAGAGCACCAGGCTGGCACCCGACGCCACGCCGAGACGCTTCGCCGTACTGTCAAGGAGGTCGGGGACGAACCCGATCGGCGCAACGAGCAGCCCGATGACGAGCCATATCGCGGCGTACTTCTCACGCAGCTGCTGCCTGCGGAGCAGCTCGAGGATGTACCCGAGCACCAGGAGGCCGGTGATCGAGGTCAGAACGGAGAGTTGCACAGCGGATGGCGCCTTTCGCGCGCAGGGGCTTGCGGCTTTGGGGAAAAGCATATGGTACGTACGGGGCCCCGCTCACTCCGGGACGTCCCGCCCCAACAGGCCGGATGATGTTCATCCGGCCGTTCCACCGCTTCTTTCGGAGCGTCGGACCCGCGGCACCGTCAGGACGCCCGCGGCACGTCCAACAGGCCGGTGAACGCCGGACGTTCGAGCGCCTCGGCGAGTTGCGCCCGCCAGTCCGCGAGGGGGGCGAGGCCGGCCGCCGACCACCGGGAGTGGCCGAGCACGCTGAAGGCCGGACGCACCGCCGGACGGATGAACGCCGCGGAGGTGGTGGGGCGGATCCGCTCCGGGTCCAGACCGCTGAACTCGTAGGCGGCTCGGGCGAGCCCGAACCAGGTAGTACGGCCCGAGGCGGTGCCGTGGTAGACGCCGGCCGGGGCCTGCGCGGCCTTCCCCAGCGCGACCAGGCGCTCGGCGAGGGCGAACGACCAGGTGGGCTGGCCGTGCTGGTCGTCGACCACGTCCAGGGTGTCCCGCTGGGCGGCCAGCTTGAGCATGGTAGCGACGAAGTTCGCGCCGTGCTCGCCGTAGAGCCAGGCCGTCCGCACCACGTAGCCGGACTCGGGCAGCAGCTCCAGCACGGCCTGCTCGCCGACCAGCTTGGAGCGGCCGTAGGCGTTGACCGGACCGGTCGGCGCGTCCTCGGCGTAGGGCTCCACGGCGTCGCCGGGCAGGACGTAGTCGGTGGAGACGTGCAGCAGCCGCGCCCCGGCGCCCGCGCAGGCGGCCGCCAGGTGGCGGACCCCGGTGCCGTTGACCGCGGTGGCGGCCTCCTCGGCGGTCTCCGCGCCGTCGACGTCGGTCCAGGCCGCGCAGTTGACGACCACGTCGTGGCCTCGGACGGCGGCGAGCACGGCCGACGGATCGGTGATGTCCAGATCGGCCCGACCGAGCGCGGTGACATCGGCCCGCGGGTCGCCCGCGAGCACGGCCAGCACGTCGCGTCCGAGCATGCCGGCCGCACCGGTCACCAGCCAGCGGGTGGTACCCGAGGAGTCGGCGCTCACTTCTGCAGCGCCGCCTTCGCCTTCAGCGGCTCCCACCAGGCGCGGTTCTCGCGGTACCAGGCGATGGTGGCCGCCAGGCCGTCCTCGAACCGGACCTGGGGCTCGTAGCCGAGCTCGGTGCGGATCTTGCTGATGTCCAGCGAGTACCGCAGGTCGTGGCCCTTGCGGTCCTCGACGTGCTCGACCATGTCCCAGCCGGCGCCGGCGGCGTCCAGCAGCAGGCCGGTGAGCTCCTTGTTGGTCACCTCGGTGCCGCCGCCGATGTTGTAGACCTCGCCGGCGCGGCCGCCGCGCATCACCAGGTCGATGCCGCGGCAGTGGTCGGAGACGTGCAGCCAGTCGCGGATGTTGCCACCGTCGCCGTACAGCGGCACCTTCTTGCCGTCGATCAGGTTGGTGGTGAAGAGCGGGATGACCTTCTCCGGGAACTGGTAGTGCCCGTAGTTGTTGGAGCAGCGGGTGACCACCACGTCCATGCCGTGCGTGCGGTGGTAGGCCAGCGCCAGCAGGTCGGACGCCGCCTTGGAGGAGGAGTAGGGCGAGTTGGGCGAGAGCGGCCACTCCTCGGTCCAGGAGCCCTCGCTGATCGAGCCGTAGACCTCGTCGGTGGAGACGTGCACGAAGCGGCCGACGCCGTGCTTGCGGGCGGCGTCGAGCAGCACCTGGGTGCCGACGACGTTCGTCATCACGAACGGGCCGGCGCCGGCGATCGAACGGTCGACGTGCGACTCGGCGGCGAAGTGCACGACCACGTCGTGGCCGGGCATCACCCGCTCGACCGCCTCGGCGTCGCAGATGTCACCCTTCACGAAGGTGTACCCGCGGTGACCGGCGACGGGAGCGAGGTTGGCCTCGACGCCCGAGTACGTGAGCTTGTCGAAGACGGTGACGCGCGCCGTCTCGTCGGAGCCCAGCAGCTGTCGGACGAACTCTGAACCGATGAAGCCGGCTCCGCCGGTCACAAGGATGCGCATAGTGCGCGCAGTCTACCTTCGTGATTCGAACGCCACCGACCGCACGTCCGGCCGGTTGACTTCTTCACATAAGGTGCTCGTATGCGCGGAATCCTCCTGGCGGGCGGCACCGGATCGCGGCTGTGGCCGCTGACACGGGCAGTCTCGAAGCAACTACTGCCCGTCTTCGACAAGCCGATGATCTACTACCCCCTCTCGACGCTGGTGATGGCGGGGATCAGCGAAATCCTGATCATCACGACGCCCACCGACCGGGAGCAGTTCGAGCGACTGCTCGGCGACGGCTCGCAGTGGGGCCTGCGGCTGCAGTACACCGTCCAGGAGCGTCCCGAGGGGATCGCCCAGGCGTTCGTCCTCGGGGAGGAGTTCATCGGCGACCAGGCGGTGGCGCTGATCCTCGGTGACAACATCTTCCACGGCAGCGGCCTCGGCACCCGGCTCGCCGAGCACACCGACACGCCCGGCGGCCGGGTCTTCGCCTACCCGGTGGCCGACCCGACGGCGTACGGCGTGGTCGAGTTCGACGACCACGGGCAGGCGATCTCGATCGAGGAGAAGCCGGTCAAGCCCAAGTCCCGGTACGCCGTCCCGGGCCTGTACTTCTACGACAACAAGGTCGTGGAGATCGCCAAGGGCCTCGAGCCCAGTGCGCGCGGCGAGCTCGAGATCACCGCGGTCAACGACGCGTACCTGCGCAAGGGCGAGCTCAACGTCACCATCCTCGATCGCGGTACCGCCTGGCTGGACACCGGCACGTTCGTGTCGATGGTGCAGGCCTCGGAGTTCGTGCGGGTGATCGAGGAGCGCCAGGGCTTCAAGATCGGCTGCATCGAGGAGGCCGCCTGGCGGGCCGGGCTGATCGACTCCGCCCAGCTGCGCGAGCTCGCCGAGCCGCTGTGCAAGAGCGGTTACGGCCAGTACCTGCTGGGCCTGCTGGACGAGGAGGACGCGAAGTGAAGTTCACCGAGCTGGGCATCGAGGGCGCCTTCGCGGTCACGCCGCAGCTGCACGGCGACCCGCGCGGGCTGTTCACCGAGTGGTACCGCTTCGACCGGCTGGCCGAGGTGGTCGGGCATCCGCTCGAGCTGGCGCAGGCCAACCTGTCGGTCTCCGCGCGCGGCGTGGTGCGCGGCATCCACTTCGCCGACGTGCCGCCCGGCCAGGCCAAGTACGTGACCTGCGTGCGCGGGGCGGTGCTGGACGTGATCGTCGACCTGCGGGTCGGCTCCCCCACCTTCGGGCACTGGGAGGGCGTGCAGCTCGACGACGTGGAGCGCCGCGCGGTCTACATCCCCGAAGGGCTCGGCCACGGCTTCTGCGCGCTGACCGACGACGCCACGCTCTCCTACCTGTGCTCCGCCACCTTCAACCCGACCGGCGAGCACGGGGTGCACCCGCTCGATCCGGACCTCGGGATCGAGTGGCCGGCCGACGTCCCCCAGCTGTCGGCCCGGGACGAGGCGGCGCCCTCGCTGGCCGAGGCCCTCTCCAGCGGCCTGCTGCCCGACTACCAGGCGTGCCGGGACTACACCGAGTCCCTGCGCACCCAGGGGAACTGACCCCGCCGGACCGGAACGCGAAATCGGTGGCACCGCAGCCCTCCTGGCGCGGTGCCACCGATTTTGCGTTGCAGCGCCCGGTCGCGGCCGGGGACGTCCCGACTCAGGACTCCTTGAACACCCAGCGCTGGTAGAGCACGTAGTTCACCGCCGAGTTGACGGCGACCGTCAGCACCTTCGCGATCAGGTAGTTGAGGCCCAGCGCGGACAACCAGCTCACGAGCACCACGGTGGCGACCCAGTTGAAGCCGGCCAGCACGAGGTACCGGACCATCTGGCCGCCCACCGGAGCGGCGCTGCCGAACGACCAGGCCCGGTTCAGCGTGAAGTTGACCGTGAAGGACACCAGGACCGCGATGAAGGTCGCGACGGACAGCTGCACGTGGAGGACTCCGTGCAGGCAGTAGAGCAGGCCGATGTCGATGCCGGTGCTGAGGCCACCCGCCACCAGGAAGCGCGAGAGGCTGTGCCGGAGGAGCTCAAAAGGCTTGGCGCGCTTGACGGTCGAGGGCGCCAACGCCTCGCTCATGGCGGTGTCCACAGAATCCACACGCGGATTGTACCTATGGGCCGATGATCATATTGCACGCCCTGGCAGCTTACCCGTCATTGATATCGTCCTCGGCGTGAACCTCCCCACCCAGGCCGCGCCGACCCGCCCGAGAGTCCCGCGCCCTCACAGACCCGCGCGGTCCACCGGTCCGCTGCGCCGGCGCCCCTGGCTGATCGCCTTCGTCGGCTTCTTCCTGCTCTGCGCCGGTTGGGCCCTGGCAGCTCCGTACGACGGCAGTCCGGACGAGATGGAGCACATCATCCGCGCCGCCGGCGTGGCCCAGGGGGAGATCGCTCCGGCGCCGACCGCCGCGAACATGGGGACGGGTGCCGTCCAGCACGTGCCCAAGTCCCTGGTCCGGGACAACTGCTGGATGTTCCACACCGACAAGTCGGCGGCGTGCGCCCAGCCACCGGGCGGCGACACCACCAAGGCCTCGGTCGGCACCCGGGCCGGTCGCTACAACCCGGTGTACTACCTCGTGGTGGGTTGGCCGATCGCGCTGTGGCCGACCATGAAGGGCGTCCTGATCGGCCGTCTGGTCTCGGCCGCGCTGACCGCCGGCTTCCTGGCCGCGGCGGCCAACGCCGCGGTGCGTTGGAGCAGGCACCGGGTGATGGCCGCCGGCGTGCTGATCGCCGTCACGCCGATCAGCGTGCACCTCGCCGGGTCGATCAATCCCAACGGGCTGGAGATATCCGCCGCCGTCGCCCTCTTCAGCGCACTCGTCCCCCTGGTGCTGGGCACGGACACGTCCGTCCGCCGCGGCGCCGTCGTCCAGGTCGCCGTCGCGGGAGCCACGTTGGGCACCCTGCGGGTGCTGGGCCCGTTCTGGCTGGTCGCGATCTTCGGGATCCTCCTGGTGCCGATCGCGCGGACCCGACTGGCCGCGCTCGCCCGGTCGCGCCCGATCCGCTGGACCATCGCCGCGCTCCTCGCGGCCTGCGCGCTCGGCGCGGCGTGGACGGTGGTCATGCGGGCCTCCGAGCTCGGCTCGGTCACCCACAGCACCCACCTGACCACGCTGCAGGCGTTGCGGTACGAGGTGGTGACGCGCACCTCCGGGTACTTCGACGAGATGGTCGGCGTGCCGTCCTGGCTCGACACTCCGATGCCCGGTTGGACCTACACCGTCTGGGACATCACGCTCGGCGCGGTGCTGCTCCCGGCGTTCGCCCTGGGGACGTGGGCGGACCGCCGGCGGCTGACCCTGATCCCGGCGGCGGCACTGGCCGTGGCCATCGTGCCGGACGCGCTCGACGTCAACTCCTACGGCTTCGTCTCCCAGGGGCGCTACATCCTGCCGCTGATGGTGGGGCTGCCGATCCTCGCCGCCTGGCTGCTCGGGCACCGCGGTGTCCTGCAGCCGGCCCACGGGGACAAGCTGACCCGATGGGTCGCCGTGGTGGTGCTGCCGCTGCAGCTGGTCTTCCTCGACCTCACCATGGTCCGCTGGCAGTCGGGCCTCACCTACGCCCCCGACCGGCTGCCGCTGAACCCGCTGCACGGCAGCTGGCACCCGATGGTCGGTTCCGCCACGGCACTGGGCGCGGCCGTCCTCGGCACCTGCGCGCTCGCGTTCTGGGTCCGGTCCGCCACCCGGCCGGGCTCGACGCCCGTGCCGGACGGTGCGGAGCCGGCAACCGCCCACCCCCAGCCGAGCCTCGCCTGACCGAGCACGACCCGACGTCCCCGGCCGGAGCCCTCCGGCCGGGGACGTCGGCGCTTTTGGGGTCGTGTGCGCGTAGCACCAGATCCCCCCGGTCGACAGCCCTCACTCACAACCCGTAGCACCGGGCGAAGGCCTACCGCACAACGCGAAAGGTCCCGCAGTGCCGAAGCACTGCGGGACCTTTCGGGTTTGCCTGTGGTGCAGGCAGGCCCTAAGCCGTCAATTACTTGACGATCTTGGTGACCTGGCCGGCGCCGACGGTGCGGCCACCCTCACGGATGGCGAACTTCAGGCCCTCCTCCATGGCGACCGGCTGGATCAGCGCGACCGTCATGGCGGTGTTGTCGCCCGGCATGACCATCTCGGTGCCCTCGGGGAGGGTCACGACGCCGGTCACGTCCGTGGTGCGGAAGTAGAACTGCGGGCGGTAGTTGTTGAAGAACGGGGTGTGGCGACCACCCTCGTCCTTCGACAGGATGTAGGCCTGGGCCTCGAAGTCGGTGTGCGGCGTGACCGAACCCGGCTTGATGATGACCTGGCCGCGCTCGACGTCCTCGCGCTTGATGCCACGGAGCAGCAGACCGACGTTCTCACCGGCCTGGCCCTCGTCGAGCAGCTTGCGGAACATCTCGATACCGGTGACCGTGGTGGTGGTCTTGGTGGTCTTGATGCCGATGATGTCGACGGTCTCGTTGACCTTGAGGATACCGCGCTCGATACGACCGGTGACGACGGTGCCACGACCGGTGATCGTGAAGACGTCCTCGATGGGCATCAGGAACGGCTGGTCGGTGAGGCGGGCCGGGGTCGGGATGGCCTCGTCGACCGCGTGCATCAGGCCGAGGAGCTTCTCGCCCCACTCCTTGTCGCCCTCCAGCGCCTTCAGCGCGGAGACGCGGACGACCGGCAGGTCGTCGCCCGGGAACTCGTACTCGGAGAGCAGCTCGCGGACCTCGAGCTCGACGAGCTCCAGGATCTCCTCGTCGTCCACCATGTCGGCCTTGTTCAGGGCGACGACGATGTAGGGGACGCCGACCTGGCGGGCCAGGAGGACGTGCTCCTTGGTCTGCGGCATCGGGCCGTCGGTGGCGGCGACGACGAGGATCGCACCGTCCATCTGGGCCGCACCGGTGATCATGTTCTTGATGTAGTCCGCGTGACCGGGGCAGTCGACGTGGGCGTAGTGACGCGCCTCGGTCTGGTACTCGACGTGCGCGATGGAGATGGTGATACCGCGCTGCCGCTCCTCCGGCGCCTTGTCGATCTGGTCGAACGGCGTGAAGGGGTTGATGTCCGGGTACGCGTCGTGCAGCACCTTGGTGATGGCCGCGGTAAGGGTCGTCTTACCGTGGTCGATGTGACCGATGGTGCCGATGTTGACGTGGGGCTTCGTCCGCTCGAACTTCGCCTTCGCCACTTCAGTCCTCCTGAGGACAGTTCTGTACGCCGTACGACGTCAGTTGGTCTTTGATCGGGTTGTGGTACGGAGTGCTGGTTTGCACTCCATGCCAGTCCCGCGGATTGGGGGCTGGAGGCGCCGGCGGGGCCGGGGTGCGACCCCGCCGGGCTTGCCTCCAATTAAGCCTAAAGGCTGTGGTTCGTCCCTATTGCGGGACGTCACTCACCCTTGGACTTGGCGATGATGTCGTCCGCCACGTTCCGCGGAACCTCGGCGTACGAGTCGAACTGCATCGAGTAGCTCGCGCGACCAGAGGTCTTGCTGCGCAGGTCACCGACGTAGCCGAACATCTCGGAGAGCGGCACCAGCGCGTTGACCACGCGGGCACCGTGACGCTCGTCCATGGACCGGATCTGGCCACGACGAGAGTTGATGTCGCCGATGACCTCGCCCATGTAGTCCTCGGGCGTGGTGACCTCGACGGCCATCATCGGCTCCAGCAGGGCCGGACCGGCCTTGCGGGCGCCTTCCTTGAAGGCCATCGAGCCGGCGATCTTGAACGCGAGCTCGGAGGAGTCGACGTCGTGCGAGGCACCGTCGAGCAGCGTCACGCGGACACCCTGGAGCGGGTAGCCGGCGAGGACACCGAACTCCATGGCCTCCTGGCAACCGGCGTCGACCGAGGGGATGTACTCCTTCGGCACGCGGCCACCGGTGACCTTGTTGACGAACTCGTAGCCCTCGCCGGACTCGATCGGCTCGATCGCGATCTGGATCTTCGCGAACTGGCCGGAGCCACCGGTCTGCTTCTTGTGGGTGTAGTCGATCCGCTCGACGGCCTTGCGGATCGTCTCGCGGTACGCCACCTGCGGCTTGCCGACGTTGGCCTCGACCTTGAACTCACGGCGCATGCGGTCGACCAGCACCTCGAGGTGCAGCTCGCCCATGCCCGCGATGATCGTCTGGCCGGTCTCCTCGTCCGTGTTGACCTGGAAGGAGGGGTCCTCCTCCGCGAGGCGCTGGATGGCGACACCCAGCTTCTCCTGGTCGCCCTTGGACTTGGGCTCGATGGCGACGCGGATGACCGGGGCCGGGAAGTCCATGGACTCCAGGATGACCGGGTTCTTCTCGTCGCTCAGCGTCTCACCGGTGGTGGTCTGCTTGAGGCCCATCACGGCGATGATGTCGCCGGCGCCCACCGAGTCGATCTCCTCACGCTTGTTCGCGTGCATGCGGTAGATCTTGCCGATGCGCTCCTTCTTGCCCTTGACCGAGTTCAGCACCGAGGTGCCGGACTCCAGGCGGCCCGAGTAGACCCGGACGAAGGTGAGCTTGCCGAGGTGCGGGTCCGACATGATCTTGAACGCGAGCGCGGCGAGCGGCTCGTCGTCCGAGGCCTTGCGGATGATCTTGGTCTCGGGGTCGTTCGGCTTGGTGCCCTCGATGCCCGTGATGTCGAGCGGCGACGGCAGGTACTTCACGACCGCGTCGAGCAGGGGCTGGACGCCCTTGTTCTTGAACGCGGAGCCGCAGAAGATCGGCGTGAAGTCCGAGTTCAGCGTGCCCTTGCGGATCGCGGCGACCAGCAGCTCCTCGGGGATGTCCTCGCCCTCGAGGGCGAGCTCCATCACCTCGTCGCTGACGTTCGACACGGTGTCGAGCAGCTGCTCGCGGTACTCGGCAGCCTTCTCCGCCAGGTCGGCCGGGATGTCGACGGTGTCGTACATCTCGCCCTTGGGCGCGTCGGCGGACCAGACCAGGGCCTTCATCTTCACCAGGTCGACGACACCGGCGAAGTCGCCCTCGGCGCCGATCGGCAGCTGCATGACCAGCGGGGTGGCGCCGAGGCGGTCCACGATGGTCTGCACGCAGAAGTAGAAGTCGGCGCCCGTGCGGTCCAGCTTGTTGATGAAGCAGATGCGCGGGACGCCGTAGCGGTCAGCCTGCCGCCACACGGTCTCGGACTGGGGCTCCACACCGGCGACGCCGTCGAACACCGTCACGCCACCGTCGAGCACGCGCAGCGAACGCTCCACCTCGACGGTGAAGTCGACGTGACCCGGGGTGTCGATGATGTTGATGGTGTGGTCGGCGTTGTCGAGGGTCCAGTGGCAGGTCGTCGCGGCCGACGTGATCGTGATGCCGCGCTCCTGCTCCTGCTCCATCCAGTCCATGGTGGCAGCGCCATCGTGGACCTCACCGATCTTGTACGAGACACCGGTGTAGAACAGGATCCGCTCGGTGGTGGTGGTCTTGCCCGCGTCGATGTGCGCCATGATCCCGATGTTGCGGACCTTGGCGAGGTCAAGGGAGGTTGCAGCCATGGTGGCTCGTTCTCTCTCTGTCTAGTGACGGGGTACGGACTACCAGCGGTAGTGCGCGAAGGCCTTGTTGGACTCGGCCATCTTGTGGGTGTCCTCGCGACGCTTCACGGAAGCGCCCAGGCCGTTGCTGGCGTCGAGGATCTCGTTCATCAGACGCTCGGTCATGGTCTTCTCGCGACGGGCGCGGGAGTAGCCGACCATCCAGCGCAGCGCCAGGGTGCTGGCACGGCCCGGACGGACCTCGACCGGCACCTGGTAGGTGGCGCCACCGACGCGGCGGGACTTGACCTCGAGGGCCGGCTTGACGTTCTCCAGCGCGCGCTTCAGCGTCACGACGGGGTCCGAACCGGTCTTCTCGCGGACGCCCTCGAGGGCGCCGTAGACGATCCGCTCGGCGGTGGAGCGCTTGCCGTGCAGCAGGATCTTGTTGACCAGCGAGGTCACCAGCGGGGAGCCGTAAACCGGGTCGATGATGACCGGGCGCTTCGGGGCGGGGCCCTTACGAGGCATTCTTACTTCTCCTTCTTGGCGCCGTAGCGGCTGCGAGCCTGCTTGCGGTTCTTGACACCCTGGGTGTCGAGCGAACCGCGGATGATCTTGTAGCGGACACCAGGAAGGTCCTTCACACGACCGCCGCGCACGAGCACGATCGAGTGCTCCTGCAGGTTGTGGCCCTCGCCGGGGATGTAAGCGGTGACCTCGATCCCGCTGGTGAGGCGCACACGGGCGACCTTACGAAGCGCCGAGTTCGGCTTCTTCGGGGTGGTCGTGTACACACGCGTGCAGACGCCACGACGCTGCGGGGAACCCTTCAGCGCGGGCGTCTTGTTCTTCTCGACCTTGTCCTGCCGGCCCTTTCGGACCAGCTGCTGGATCGTAGGCACCGTTTCTCCGTTTTCTGTGTGCCAAGGCTGGGTGAAACTAACCTGCGGCATCCCAGCTCACGCCGACCCACGCGGTCGGGTGTGTTGGGCTTCTTCAGTCTCGCGCGGCGAGTTGAGGAAGATCGCGGAATCCATGGTGCTCCTGTGCAGCGACGGCGCTCGCACACGAGTGGCGCGGCGGCCGGTCTGCTGGCACGCACAAGGACCCGGGGACACCCCAGGCACAAGGTCAGAGCGTACCTAGCGCATCGGGCGCGGTCAAAACAAATGGAGACCCGCAGGTCGCGCCGCCAAAGGGGCGAGCGCGCCACGCCGACCGGGCGCCGGCCGCCGGCCCGACACGCCATACCACAACCCGGCGCCGGCCGCCCGCCGGGACACCCGCCCCGACTCAGCCGTGGTGGAGGACCGACACCGCCCCGAAGAAGATCATCATCGTCCAGAACGCCAGCCACAGGTACCCGACGACCAGCCCGAAGGTGGCCATCCCGTCCCCGCTCTCCTGGGTGCGGCGGATCTGGCTGCGGGCGGTGTGACCGGCGATGATGGCCGGCACGCTGGCGACGCCGACGGTGGGGAAGCTGAGCAGTCCGAAGACCAGGGAGGCGATCGCCGCGCCGTTGTTCGGGGCCGGGCGGGCCATCGGCGGCGGCAGGAAGGTGGCCGGCACCGGCGGGCCCATCGGGACGCTCGGCGGGGCGAGGGTCGGCCCCGGCATCGGGCCGCTGGGCAGGTCACCCACCAGGTGGGCCAGCTGGCCGTAAGTCTGCGCCTTGTTGGCCAGGTCGAAGCGCTGGGAGTACTCCTCGGCGGAGAGCCGGCCCTCGGCGAAGGCGGCCTTCAGTACGTCGATGGTGCGGTCGCGGTCGGTGTGGGCCGCCCGCATCGACGCGTAGCCCGGGGCGGACGACCCCGGCGTGCCCGCCGGCGCCCAGCCCCCACCCGGCCCCCGCCCGGGAAATCCCCCTGCCGACGGCCACGGCTGCACGTCACCCATCCGGCTCTCCTCCCGCGCGTGCTCCCCGACGCTCTACCCCGCCACCCTGAGGACGACTGGTGCGCCCGCCGGGTTCCACCATCATGACGCCTGACCGGCCTCCGGCATCATGGCCCGGTGGACGAAATGCGGGCGACCTCCGAGGAACCGGTCGAGTTGCTGCTGGAACGGGCGCTGAACGAGGTGCTGGGCGCCCCCGACGCCCGGGTCGAGCAGGCGGTGGACGGCGGGGCCTCGGTGCTGGCCGCCTCCGCGCAGCGCTGGCCCGAGCTGAGCCGGGCGCTGCTGGTCAGCACCGACCGGGCGCTGGGCGGCCTGTGGGCCCGCGGCTGGCGCCCGGCCGACCTGGCCCGGCTGGTCCGGCGCGACCTGGCCGCGGTGCACCTGGCGCTGCTGGTCGACCTGGTGGCCGCCGAGGCCCGCCGGTACTCCCCCGCGGTGCTCGACCGGCGCTGGCTGGAGCAGCTGCGCGAGCTGGCCGCCGAGGTCTGGTGGCCGGGTGACGAGCAGTTCCTGCCCGGCTTCGCCGAGCGCCACCGGCTGGACCGGTTCGCGCTGGCCACCGCGGCGCTGGAGCTGCTGCGGCTGCTCGGCCGGCTGCCCCCGATCACCCCGGTCGGCCCGGCCCCGGGCACCCGCCCGGTCGAACACCGGGCCGCCGTCCCGGTGCCCGGCGAGCCGCGGATGCTGGCCCGGATCCGGGCGCTGCTGGCCAAGGCGGAGTCCACCGAGTACCCGCAGGAGGCCGAGGCGCTGACCGGCAAGGCGCAGCAGTTGATGGCGCAGCACAGCATCGACGAGGCGCTGCTGGCCGGCGGCAGCGGCGGGGACAGCCGCCCGGACGCGGTGCGGATCGGGGTGGACAGCCCGTACGAGGGCCCGAAGGCGATGCTGCTGGACGCGGTCGCGGCGGCGAACCGCTGCCGGGTGGTCTGGTCGAAGGAGTTCGGCTTCTGCACGGTGGTCGGCTTCGAGTCCGACCTGGACGCGGTCGACCTGCTCTACACCTCGCTGCTGGTCCAGGCGACCGCGGCGATGCAGCACGACCGGCCGGCGGGGCAGCGCGGCGGGGGCGGCCGGGCCGCGCAGGGGGCCTCGCGGACCCGGGCGTTCCGGCACTCGTTCCTGGTCTCCTACGCCAACCGGATCCGCGAGCGGCTGACCGAGGCGACCGAGCGGACCACCCGGGAGGCGGCGGCCGGGCGGCACCTGCGCCCCGACGGCACCGCCGAGCAACTGGTGCCCGACGAGCGGCTGCTGCCGGCACTGGCGGCCCGCGAGCAGGCGGTGACCTCGGCGACCGAGCGGATGTTCCCCAAGCTGACCGCACAGCGGGTGCGGGTCAGCGACGGCGAGGGCTGGGCGGCCGGCCGGGCCGCCGCCGACCGGGCCGCGCTGCACGGGCGGCAGCGGGTCGAGAAGGGGCGCGGCCGGCACTGAGCCGGCCGGGGCCGGTGCGCGCCGGCCCCGGCATCGCCTCAGTCCCAGAGCGCCCCGAAGGCCAGCAGCTCCTCGCGGTACTCGATCCGCGCGGCCCAGTCGGCCGGCCAGGCGTCGGCGCCGTGGTGGGCGCCGGCGAAGGCGCCGGCCAGGCAGGCGATCGAGTCGGAGTCGCCGCCGGAGAAGGCGGCCCGACGGATCGCCAGCACCGGGTCGTCCGGGAAGAGCAGGAAGCAGAGCAGCCCGGTGGCGAACGCCTCCTCGGCGATCCACCCCTCCCCCGTGGCCAGGCAGGGGTCGGCCTCCCGGTCGGGCGCGGCCAGCGCGGCGTCCAGCCGGTCCAGCACGCCCAGGCACTCGTCCCAGCCGCGGGCGGCGAACTCCTCCACCGAGTGGTCGTGGGCCCGGTCGGCCAGGTCGCCGAGCCAGTCCGCGCGGTAGCGGGTGCGGTTGGCCAGCGCGTGGGCGCGCAGCAGCGCCGGCAGCTCGGCCGGGCGCACGCCCTCGGTGAGCAGCCGCACGGTCCAGGCGGTGAGCTCGCTGGCCGCCAGCGCGGTCGGGTGACCGTGGGTCAGCGCGGCCTGCAGCTGGGCGGCGCCGGTGAGCTGCTGCTCGGTCAGCCCGCGGACCAGGCCGAGCGGCGCCACCCGCATGTTGGCGCCGCAGCCCTTGGACCCGAGCTGACTGGCGTCCTGCCAGAGCCGCTCGGGCCGACTGAGCAGTTCGCAGGCGACCAGGCAGGTGCGGCCGGGCGCCCGGTTGTTCTCCGGCGAGCGCCACCAGTCGACGTACTCCTCGCGCAGTGGGTCCGCCAGCCGCAGCGGGTCGAGCGGCCCGCGGGCCAGCGCGGTGCGCAGCGCCCGGGCGAGCGCCAGGGTCATCTGGGTGTCGTCGGTGACGATCGCCACCTTGCGCAGCGGGAGCTCGCGCCAGTCGCCGTAACTGCGTTCGAGGTACGGGATCTTCTGGAACTCGGTCGGGAAGCCGAGCGCGTCGCCCAGCGCGAGGCCGAGCATCGCCCCGGTGGCGCGGCGGGGGGTCACGCCTGGTCCCAGTGCGCGCCGAAGCCGCGGAGTTCGTCGCGGTGCTCGATCCGTTCGACCCAGTCGGCGGGCCAGGCGGCCGCGCCGTGGAAGGCGCCGGCGAAGGCACCGGTCAGGCAGGCGATCGAGTCGGAGTCGCCGCCGGAGTAGGCGGCCCGGCGGATCGCGGCCACCGGGTCGTCGGGGAAGAGCAGGAAGCAGAGCAGCCCGGTGGCGAAGGCCTCCTCGGCGATCCACCCCTCGCCGGTGGCCAGGCACGGGTCGGCCTCCCGGTCGGGCGCGGCCAGGGCCGCGGCCAGCCGGTCCAGCATCCCCAGGCACTCGTCCCAGCCCTCGGCGATGAACGCCTCGCCGGAGCGCGCCCGGGCCCGGTCGGCCAGGTCGCCGAGCCAGTCGGCGCGGTAGCGGGTGCGGCTGGCCAGGGCGTAGCCGCGCAGCTGGTCGGGCAGCCGCGCCGGTGCGGTGCCCTCGGCCAGCAGCCGGACCGTGAGGGCGGTGAGCACGCTGGCGGCCAGGCCGGTCGGGTGGCCGTGGGTGAGCGCGGCCTGCAGCTGGGCGGCACCGTCCAGCTGGTCGATGGTGAGCGAGCGGAGCAGGCCGAGCGGGGCGACCCGCATGTTGGCGCCGCAGCCCTTGGAGCCGAGCTGGCTGGCCTGCTGCCAGGGCTGCTCCGGGTGGGCCTCCAGCTCGCGGCAGGCGCGCAGGCAGGTCATGCCGGGGGCGCGGTTGTTCTCGGGGTGGTTGAGCCAGCCGACGTACTCCGCGCGCAGCTGCTGGGCGAACGGCTCCGGCCCGAACTGCGCCTCGGTGCGCCAGAGCGCGCGAGCGACGGCGAGCGTCATCTGGGTGTCGTCGCTGATCCGGGCCGGCTCGGCCAGCGGCAGCGTGCGCCAGCCGCCGTGCGTGCGGTCGAGGCTGGGGATGTTGTCGAACTCGGTCGGGTAGCCCAGGGCGTCGCCGAGCGCCAGGCCGAGGAGCGCTCCGGTGGCGCGGGTCATGGAGTCACCAGCAATTCGTTCAGGCCGCGGATCACGTATCCGGGCTGCCAGGTGGGTTCGGCGGCGAGGCTCAGGTCGGGCGCCCGGCGCAGCAGGGCGCCGAACGACTCGGTGAGTTCCAGCCGGGCCAGCGGGGCGCCGAGGCAGAAGTGGATGCCGGCCCCGAAGCTGAGGTGGGGGTTGTCCGTGCGGGTGAGGTCGAGCCGGTCGGGGTCGGCGAAGCGGGCCTCGTCGCGGTTGGCCGAGCCGAACAGCAGCGCCACCCGGCTGCCCCGCGGGATCGGCACCCCGGCCACCTCGACGTCGTCCAGCACCCAGCGGGTGAAGAGCTGCAACGGGGTGTCGAAGCGCAGCAACTCCTCGATGGCGGTGGGGAGGTGGCGCTCGACGTCGGAGCGCAGCAGGGCCAGCTGGTCGGGGTTGCGGAACAGCGCCCACCAGCCGTTGCCGGTGGTGTTCACGGTCGCCTCGTGGCCGGCGTTGAGCAGCAGCACGCAGGTGGAGACCAGTTCCTGCTCGGTCAGCCGGTCGCCGTCCTCCTGGGCCGCGATCAGCGCGGAGAGCAGGTCGGCGCCGGGGTCGGTGCGGCGCAGCCGGATCAGCGCCCGCAGGTAGTCGGAGAACTCGGTGCTGGCGGCCACCGCCGCCCGCGCGGCCGCCGGGGTCGGGTCGAGCTCGAACATCCCGGTGATCGCCGCCGACCAGGGCCGCAGCAGCCCGCGGTCGCCGGCCGGCACCCCGAGCAGTTCGGCGATCACCGCGACCGGCAGCGGCTCGGCCACCGCGGCGATCAGGTCGCCGCCGCCGGCCGCGAGCAGCTCGCCGACGAGTTCGTCGGCCAGCGCGGCCACCGTCGGGCGCAGCCGCTCGACGGTGCGCGGGGTGAAGGCCTTGGCGACCAGCCGGCGGATCCGGGTGTGGTCAGGGGCCTCCAGGTCGAGCAGGCCGTTGTCGTTCAGCGTGTGGAAGGGCTCGTGGGCCGGGTCGGGCGGCTGCTGCCCGAACTCCTCGTGGCTGAACCGGTGGGTGTAGCTGCGGCCGAGCCGGCGGTCCCGGAGCAACGCGCTGACGTCCCGGTGACGGGAGATCAACCACTGTCCGGTCGGCTCGTGGTGGACCACCGGCGCGGTGCGGCGGAGCTCGGCGTACGCCTCGTAGGGGTACGCGACGAACTCCGCCGACCATGGATCGAAGTGCCTCACCCGGTCAGCCTAGCGAGCACCTCCGGTAGCGCCGTCGAGATGGGTTCCCGGACCACCTCGGCCGCGTGCTCGTCGAACGGCGTCGGCTCGGCGTTGACCACGATCAGCCGGGCGCCGTGCTCCAGCGCGATCTGCGGCAGCGCGGCGGCCGGGTGGACCTGCAGCGAGCTGCCGATGGCCAGGAACACGTCGCAGGCCTTGGCGATCGCGTCGGCCTTCAGCAGCACCTGAGGGTCCAGGTGCTCGCCGAACATCACGGTGGCCGGCTTGAGGATGCCGCCGCAGTGCGGGCAGGCCGGGTCCGGCTCGCCGGCCGCCACCCGGGCCAGCGCCTCGGTCATCTCCCCGTAGCGCTTGCAGCCCACGCACTGGGTGCGGTGCACGGTGCCGTGCAGTTCGAGCACCTTGCGGTCGGGCAGGCCGGCCTTCTGGTGCAGGCCGTCGACGTTCTGGGTGAGCACCCGGACCGGCAGCCTGGCGGCCAGGTCGACCAGCGCCCGGTGCCCGGCGTTCGGCTGCGCGTCCAGCGCGCCGGTCTCCAGCCGCATCCGCCAGGACCGCCGGCGCACCTCGGGGTCGTCCAGGTACGGGCCGATGGTGACCAGTCGCTGGGCCTCGGGGTCGCGCTGCCACAGGCCCCGCGGGCCGCGGTAGTCGGGGATGCCGGAGTCGGTGGAGATGCCGGCCCCGGTCAGGGCGGCGACGAGGGTGCGGGTCATACGGTGACAGTAGGCGCCCGCCCGCGGGGGCCGCACTCCGTTTTGTGCCCGGTACGACAGCCTGCTGCCCGGTGCGACGGCCTGGTACCGGGTGCGACGGCCTGGCCCTGGCGCGACAGCGGAACGGAGCCCCCGCCGGACCGCCTCGCGTCGGGCGAGGAGGTCGGCGGGAGCCCCGTCACGGCAGTCCGGCGCAGCCGGCGGTCAGGCCTCCGGGAAGCCCTGCGGGTTCTGCGACTGCCAGCGCCAGGTGTCGGCGCACATGTCGTGGATGGTGCGGGAGGCCACCCAGCCCAGCTCGGCCTGGGCCTTGGCCGGGTCCGCGTAGGAGTCCGCGATGTCGCCGGGGCGGCGCGGGGCGTCGACGGTCGGGATCTCCCGGCCGCTGGCTGCGGCGAACGCCGCCACCATCTCCCGCACCGAGGTCGGCGTCCCGGTGCCCAGGTTCCAGGTGGAGACCGGTTCGGTGGTCTCGCCCAGCCGGTCCAGCGCGGCGACGTGGCCGGCGGCCAGGTCCTCGACGTGCAGGTAGTCGCGGCGGGCGGTGCCGTCGGGCGTGGGGTAGTCGTTGCCGAAGACCTGCAGGTGCTCGCGCCGGCCGACGGCGACCTGGGCGACCAGCGGCAGCAGGTTGTTCGGCACGCCGTGCGGGTCCTCGCCGATCGTCCCGGACGCGTGGGCGCCGACCGGGTTGAAGTAGCGCAGCAGCGCGATCCGCATCTCCGGGTCGGCCACCCCGAGGTCGCGCAGCATCTGCTCCTGCATGACCTTGGTCCAGCCGTACGGGTTGGTCGCCGAGGTCGGGAACGGCTCGCGCATCGGCGCCGGCGCGTCCTCGCCGTAGACGGTGGCGGAGGAGGAGAAGACCAGCTTCCGGACACCGTGCGCGCGCATCGCGGCCAGCACGGACAGGGTCGAGCCCAGGTTGTTGGCGTAGTACTCCAGCGGCTGCGCCACCGACTCCCCGACGGCCTTCAGCCCGGCGAAGTGGATCACCGCGTCGAACGCGCCCTGGGCGAAGAGCCGGTCGGTCGCCTCCCGGTCGGTGAGGTCGATCACGTGGTGCTTGATCGGCACACCGGCCAGCGCCTCCAGGCGGCCGAGCACGGACGGCTTGCTCCGGCTGAAGTTGTCCGCGATCACGACCTCGTGGCCGGCCGCGATGAGCTGGAGCGTGGTGTGGGAGCCGATGAAGCCGCTCCCGCCGGTGACGAGAATTCGCATGCCCGCACCCTACCAACCGGATGTCGCCCGGACGGCGGCCGCCGGAAGCGGGGCCGGGGCGGGGCCAGGCCGAGCCCCGGCAGGGCCCGGCAAGACCCGGGCGGCCGCCCGCGGCGCCGCTGCGCCGGGCGAAAACCGGGTGCGCCACCGGGCCCGGGCCCGGACACTGGTCGGGTTCCCGACCCCGAACCGCAGAGGATCCCCGTGCAGGGTGCCGTCACCGTATCGCCGTCCCAGGTACCGGAGTTGCTGCTCCAGCTGGCCACCGTCCGGCCGGTCTTCCTCTGGGGCGCACCCGGGATCGGCAAGTCCTCGCTGGTGCGGGAGTTCGCCGACTCGCTGGGCCTGGAGTGCGTGAGCCTGCTCGGCACCCAGCTGGCGCCGGAGGACCTGGTCGGGGTCCCGCAGATCACCGCCGAGGGCCGGTCGCGGTTCTGCCCGCCGGAGGCGATCGCCCGCGACCAGCCGTACTGCCTCTTCCTGGACGAGCTCAACGCGGCCACCCCGGACGTGCAGAAGGCCTTCTACTCGCTGATCCTGGACCGCCGGATCGGCTCCTACGAGCTGCCGGCCGGCAGCATCGTGATCGGCGCCGGCAACCGGTCCACCGACGGCGCGCTGGCCCGGCCGATGGCCTCGGCGCTGGTCAACCGGCTGGTCCACCTGCACCTGCGGGCCAGCGCCACCGACTGGCTGGCCTGGGCGCACGGCAGCGGCATCCACCCCTGGGTGGTGGACTACCTGACCGACCGGCCGGACCACCTCTGGTCCACCCCGCCCAAGTCCGAGGAGCCGTTCTCCACCCCGCGCTCCTGGCACATGCTCTCCGACGCGCTGCACTCCTTCGGGCCGGACGTGTCCGAGCAGAACCTCAAGGTGGTGGCGAACGGCCTGCTGACCCCGCAGCACGCGGTGGCCTTCGGCGGGTACGCCAAGATCGTGCGCCACTCCTACGGCCTGGACGCGATCCTCAAGGGCGACGCCCGCTGGCCGCACCGGGTGGAGGACCGCGACCTGCTCTACTACCTGGCCGACGCCTTCCGCGGCCGGCTGGTCAAGGAGTTGCCGGCCCGCAAGGAGCACGCCTCGGACCACCTGCGGCAGACCGCCTACCGGGCCAAGTCGCTGCTGGTGCAGCTGGCCGAGATCTCGGTGGAGGTGGCCCAGACGGTGATCGCGGACGGTGCGGACGGCAACCCGGTGCTGCCCTCCTGGTTCCTGGTCGAGGCGGCCCGGGACATGCCCCGGCTGGTCGAGGCCCGGCGGTGAGCCGGGCGGCCCGCCGGGGTGCGGCCGGCCAGCCGGGCGGCGCCGCCGCGGGCGTCGATCCGGCGGCCGCGGCGCTCGCCGAGGGCCTGGCGCTGCTGCGCCGCAACACCGCGCTCGCCGCGCTGGACGTGACGCTCTGCCGGGAGCCCGGCTGCGTGCCGCCGGGCGGCTGGGCGCTGGTGGACTCCAACGGCGTGCTGCACGTGGACGGGCAGCGCCGCGCCGAGCCGGAGGCCTGGGCCTGGGTGCTCGCGCACGGCCTGCTGCACCTGGGCCTGGGCCACCTGGACGGCCCGCGCGAGGAGCCCGACCCGTACCGGCGCGCCGCCCGCTGCCACGTGGTGAACCGCTTCCTGGCCACCTTCCCGGTCGGCCGCAGCCCGTTCGAGCTGCCGCCGACCCACGTCGGCGGGGACGAGGAGGAGTTGGCCGCCCGCTGGCGCCGCGACGGCCTGCCCGAGGTGGCCGGCACCGCCGGCTGGGAGTCGGACCTGCACCGCTGCGGCAAGTACCAGAAGACCCCCGAGGACTGGACGGTGGCCTTCGCCGCCGCGCTGACCCGCACCATGTCGGCCGCGATGGACCTGGCCGGCGGCCGCCGCGAGGTGCTGACCGGCCCGCGGCTGCCGCAGCGGCCGTGGGACCGCGCGCTCAACTGGTTCGTCTCCAGCTACCCGCTGCTCGGCGGCATCGCGGCCGGGCTGACCCTGGTGGCCGACGCCGAGCTGGCCCGGGCGCACGGCATCGCGATCGCGGCGGTGGACGCGGCGGCCGGGGAGATCTACCTCAACCCGCTGCTGCGGTTCAGCGACGAGGAGTGGCGCTTCATCCTGGCCCACGAGATGCTGCACGCCGCGCTGCGGCACGGCGACCGCTGCGGGGGCCGCGATCCGTACCTGTTCAACGTCGCCGCCGACTTCGTGATCAACGGCTGGCTGGTCGCGATGGACGTCGGGGCGATGCCCGAAGGGCTGCTGTACGACCCGGCGTTGGCCGGCCTGTCGACCGAGGAGGTGTACGACCGGATCGTCCGGGACCAGCGCCGGATCCGCCGGCTGGCCACGCTGGCCGGCAAGGGTCGCCCCGACGTGCTGGGCGAACCGATCGGTCGGGTGCGCGACTCGGTGGACCTGGACGAGTTCTACCGGCGCGGTCTCCAGCAGGGCTTCGAGCTGCACCGGCGCGAGCGCGGTCTGCTGCCGGCCGGGCTGGAGGAGGAGATCCGCGCGCTGGCCCACCCGCCGCTCCCCTGGGACGCCCGACTGGCCCGCTGGTTCGACGAGTTCGTCCCCTCGCCGGTGCCGGTGCGCAGCTACGCGCGGCCCGCCCGGCGGCAGGCCGCCACCCCCGACATCCCGCGCGCCGGGCGCTACACCCCGCCCGAGGAGGTGGCCCGCTGCACCTTCGGCGTGGTGCTGGACACCTCCGGCTCGATGGACGGCCGGCTGCTCGGCAAGGCGCTCGGGGCGATCGCCTCCTACGCGGCGGCCCGGGACGTACCGGCCGCCCGGGTGGTCTACTGCGACGCGGCCGCCTACGACGCCGGCTACCTGCCGCCGGAGCAGATCGCCGGGCGGGTACGGGTGCGCGGCCGTGGCGGCACGGTGCTGCAGCCGGGCGTGGACCTGCTGGAGCGGGCCGAGGACTTCCCGGCCGGGGCGCCGATCCTGCTGATCACCGACGGCGACTGCGACGTGCTGCGCATCCGCCGCGAGCACGCCTACCTGCTGCCGCGCGGCGGCTCGTTGCCGTTCACCGCGCGCGGCCCGGTCTTCCGGGTGACCTGACCGCCGGGCGGCCTGATCGCCGCGCTTCCTGGCCGCCGGGCTTCCTGGCCGCCGGGCGGACCGCTCAGGCCTCGCCGGCCACCACCGCGCCGGCCTCGTAGGCGAAGACCACGGCGTGCACCCGGTCGCGCAGCTGGAGCTTGCTCAGCACGTTGCTGACGTGCGTCTTGACGGTGTGTTCGCTCACCGTCAGCTCGGCGGCGATCTCGGCATTGGACAGCCCGCGGGCGAGCAGCC
This sequence comes from Kitasatospora sp. LaBMicrA B282, assembly GCF_050325825.1. Lineage (NCBI taxonomy): Bacteria > Bacillati > Actinomycetota > Actinomycetes > Kitasatosporales > Streptomycetaceae > Kitasatospora > Kitasatospora sp. LaBMicrA B282. Next base: position 670 of record NZ_JBNQTI010000016.1, on the reverse strand, counting down.
GCAGGGTCTCCTGCTCGCGCCCGGTGAGCTGCTCCAGCAGCTTGGCCGGCGCCCGCAGCGCCGCGCTCGGACCGGCCGGCCGGCGCGCGGCGAACTCGCCGATCAGCCGCCTGGTGACGGACGGCGCGAGCAGCGCCTCGCCGGCCGCGACCAGCCGCACCCCGTGCGCCAGGTCGTCCCGGCGCACGTCCTTGAGCAGGAAGCCGCTGGCCCCGGCGTAGAGCGCGTCGTAGACGTAGTCGTCGATGTCGAAGGTGGTCAGCATGATCACCTTGGTCTCCGGGTACTCGGCGCAGATCCGGCGCGCGGCCCCCAGGCCGTCCAGCACCGGCATCCGGACGTCCAGCAGCACCACGTCCGGGCGGTGCTCGGCCACCGCCTCGATCGCCGCCGCGCCGTCGGCCGCCTCGGCCACCACCTCGATGTCCGGCTGGGCGTCCAGGATCATCCCGAACCCGGCCCGCACCAGCTCCTGGTCGTCGGCCACCACCACACGGATCACGAACCCACTCCCCTACCTGTCGTCCCGTTCTGCTGCCCGGCCCCGCGCGCACCCGACCGCCGGCCGGGCCGGCCTCACCGGCTCCCGGCGCCGATCGGCAGCCGGGCGGTCACCTCGAAGCCCCGTCCGTCCGGCCCCGGCCCGGCCGCCGCGCGCCCGCCGCAGGCC